>JBDSFC010000491.1:0-4954 GCA_039919745.1 Bacteroidia bacterium
TACCCTGGCCGGAAGGATTAACAATGAAAATAATATCACCGTTCTTATGTGCCTGAATACCTTTATGAATGTTGATCTTTCCTAAAGCAATAAAGCCAAAGGTTAAAAAAGAAATAATAATAAGCGAGAGTAAAACTATTTTGCGCATGGTTGGATTTTTGTTGTAGAACGTAAGAGAAATAAATAAGTTACGTGACTTAACAAAAATTTGGAAATACCCCGGGCACTGAGCTTGTCGATTGTCGTTTCGACAAGCTCAACGGGCCATTCTAACTGCTTAGGATCTCTATTAACTCCTCAAGATCTTTATTTAATTTTTGATGGTGTTTAACAGCTTTTGCAAAAGGTGTATAAGAAACCTGTTTATTGATAATGCCTATCATTTCGTTCTTATGTCCATTTAATATTGCTTTAACGGTGTTAAAACCAATGATGCTAGCATTTACCCTTTCCATACAACTTGGATTGCCACCACGTTGAATGTGACCTAAAATACTTACACGAACATCAAACTCCGGAATATTCTTTTTGATAAGTTCGGCTACTTTAAATCCACCACCACTTTGATCACCTTCAGCCACTACAATAATTTTGCTGCTTTTAGTACTACGCCAATTCTTCATTTTTGAAATTAAAGCCTGTGTATCGTGTTTTATTTCCGGCACTAACAATCCTTCAGCACCACTTGCTATCGCTGTTCTTAAAGCAATTAAACCAGCATCGCGGCCCATCACTTCTACTACAAAAATACGATCGTGACTTTCAGCAGTGTCACGTATTTTATCAATTGCGTCAATAACCGTGTTAATGGCAGTGTCGTAACCAATGGTAAAATCTGTTCCAACCAGATCATTGTCAATTGTGCCGGCACAACCTACTATTGGAATAGAAATATGTTTGCTTAATTCGATTGCCCCCTTAAAACTCCCGTCACCGCCAATAATAACCAACGCATCCACTTTACTTTCAGTCAAATTCTTTGCGGCTTGTAGTACCCCTTCATCTTTCATGAAACGTTCGCTACGTGCTGTTTTTAAAATAGTACCACCTTTTTGTATAATACCAGAAACACTTTCGCGTTTTAATTCTATAAAATTATTATCGATCAATCCTTCATAACCTTTAATATAACCAATCGCCTCGATGTTATGGTAAAGTGCAGTTCTTACTATTGCACGGATACAGGCGTTCATGCCGGGAGAGTCGCCGCCGGAAGTTAATATGCCAATTTTTTTAATCATAGAACTAAATTACAAAAAAAGTTTCTGACTTCTAATTAATATGCGCTTGCGGGATAGAATACAGATGACACGGATTAAACAGATTTGCGCTGATTTTTTTAGTTTCGATCTGTGATAACCGGTTTGATCTGTCAAATCAGTGTTCCATCACCTCTTGTATCTTGCATCCTTTGTCTTTAATCAGTAACTTTATCATGTAAATGGGAAGAATTTTAGCAATAGATTATGGGAGTAAACGTGTTGGTTTGGCTGTTACAGATAGTCTGCGTTTAATTGCAAGCGGTTTAACTTCCATTCACAGTAAAGATCTTGTAAAATATTTGGAAGATTATTTAAAAAAGGAAGTTGTAGATATTCTTGTTGTAGGCGAACCAAAAACATTATCAAACAATAAAAGCGATAGTGCCCGTTTTATTGAACCATTTGTTGTTCACTTAAAGAAAAAATTTCCGGATGTAAAAGTTGAACGTTATGACGAACGCTTTACAAGCGCTTTGGCACATCAAACTATGCTAATGGGCGGTTTAAAAAAGAAGGACAGGCAGGATAAAGCAACGGTAGATGTGATCAGTGCAATCATAATTTTGCAGGATTATATGACGCTTTTAAGCATGAATGATCCTAAATGAATTTGCATTTTCTGCTGGCGAATGCACACATGCGCAATAAAATTACACCGTGTTTAAAGCGAGAAATATTTGTTTCGCCATACGTACGCTCTTTGTAGCGAATAGGCACTTCAACGATCTTTAAATTTAATTTATGTGCTCCGAATAAAAGATCAAAATCACCAAATGGATCAAACTCTCCAAAATATTTTCTGTTCTTAATTAATTTAATGTAATCTTTTCTGAACATTACTTTTGTGCCGCACAAGGTATCTTTAAAACGCTGATCTAGCAACCATGTAAATGCCCAACTGAAAAAGTGATTGCCTAAATAATTTAAAAAACGCATGGCTTCTTTATCCATCGGATAAACCAAACGCGTACCATTTATAAAATCACCTTTGTTGCTGGCAATGGCGTTGTAAAATTTAGGAAGATCTTCAGGTGGTACAGTTAAGTCCGCATCCAATATCATTAAAATATCACCGGTTGCAATGCTATAACCTTCGCGCACAGCATCGCCTTTACCTTTGCCCTTTTGCTGGCCAATTTTTATATCATGTGTAGCAGCATATTTTTTCTGGATCTCCTGTATCTTTTGCCAGGTATCATCCGTGCTGTTTCCTTCAATAAAAATAATTTCAATATGCTTACCAAATTTTGGTAAACGTAAAATAGCATTCTCAATATTTCCACTTTCGTTACGAGCAGGAATTACAACAGTGGTGGAATATTTTTCGGTGTACTTTTCTTCGTTATTTTCCGGTAATGGTTTTGCAAAGCTGTAAATGTTTAATGTAAAAAAACGGAAGAATGGAAACTTTGCTAAATAACGATTAAAAATAAACGATAGAATAGGGAAGAAAAAAGGAATGATCAAACGCTTGCTGTTGCGGTAAACATCAAAGCCAGAAATGAATAATAAATTATTTATATCGCGTGTGCTTAACCAGTTTTGCGTTGGTGTTTTTTGTTTAAGGCCAATTAATTCTGAAAATTTAATAAGTGGTTCCCAAAATGAATTATAAAACTGAACAATTACTTTTGTATTTGGGTGGCAACATTTTTTTATTTGCTCAAATACATTTTGAATATCATCTACAAAGCCAATCAAATTACTTATAACAATTAAATCAAATTTTTGATCGAGTTGAATGTTGTTAGCATCCATTACCAAAAACTCAATATTTTTACCCGCGTGTTTTTCTTTTGCCCAGGTAATATATTCTTCGCTAAAATCAATACCCACTTTTTTAGAGCCTGCAATGTTTGCCAAAAGATCACCGCTACCGCAGCCAACTTCTAATACAGAGCTATCTTCGTGCGAAAAATAATTGGTGTAATTGCTTATCTCGTTCCAGTAATATGCGCCAAATGTACGTTTACGGCGGTTTTTAGCCAGGTTATTAAAATATGTATGTTTTGTTTCTTCCACTAGATCTTCTCAATTTCTATAGTACAAAATAAACCTAATTGTTTTGACAATGGCGAAAATAGCCATTCTATTCCTTTTACAAAATTATACATAAAAAACGGAAGCATAGCACTTCTTGAAACACCGCCACTAATAACGTATGAAAATGGTGAATGGTATTTTATTGAATTGATCTTTAAGTGCGGGAAATTCTTTTTAAAGAGGTCAAGATCACGCTCAAAATAAATATGCGGTAAGGCCTGGTTACTGTTGGATAAAGGATTACCGGCTTTAATTTCGCGCGGGCCATTCTCTTCAAAAGGTTCGTGATGAAAACGTTTATAAATAAATCTTCCAAGCGCGCTGTTGGCAGGCTCTGTCATAATGATCTTGCCGCCTTTGATTAAAGTGCGTTCTGCTTCTTTTAAAAATAAATATGGTTTTGGTATATGGTGAAACACATTCAGCATTACAATGCTTGCCAGTTCATTTTCTTTAAAAGGCATTTCTTCAGCACTAAAAACCATGTCCACATTTGGCAAAGCTAAAATATCGCTGGTAATAACTTCAGGAAACACGTCCTTTAAAAAGCCACCACCGGAGCCTATTTCAAGATGTTTACCTGTTTTTATTTCTTTTGCTTTTTTAATAAAAACGTCATACCAATCGTTATACAATTGTTTTAAAAAAGGCTTTTGTAAAATAATATCCCTGTGCGCCAAAGTTGCTTTTGGATCATCGAGTTCGTAGGGTATGGTATATTTTTTAAACATTATTTCTTGTGGCAAAAATATTAAAATAATGTTCTTCCCCTAATGGCTCTAAAGACTTCACTTTTTCAGCAGTTAATTTCAACAAAGAATTTTCTTCCAGTAAATAACAGGTAAATCCTTTTGAAATTAAAAAATTAAAATAATCGTTTACTGAGCTTCCTGCTTTTCTTAAACCGTATGGCCAAAATTCAGAAATTAATTTTACATCTTTATTCTTTTCAAGGATTGTTTGCATGCCTTGTATGGCCTGCATTTCAAAGCCCTGAATATCCATTTTAATAAAATCTACTTTTGTTGCTGATGATAAATGATCATCAATACTAACGGCATCAATTTCAATTTCCTGGTCGTATTCTTCCGGTTTATAAGTTCTATGATCTACATTTAAATTTTTAGATGTGTAGATCTTTAATTTTTCTGTTTTAGGGCCAACAGCTTTGTTATTTATTTTAATGTTCTTAAAATTTGCTGTTGCTTTTTTTAAGTGTTCAAAATTCTTTGTGTCTGGTTCAAAACAATGTACTGTCCCATTCTCTCCAACAATATCGGAAAGAATAGTGGCATAAAAGCCAATGTTGGCGCCAATATCCAACACTGTATCATTTTTTTGAATGTATTTTTTTAAGAGATCAATTTCAAAAGCATCCTGCTTGTTTTTAAACAGCTTATACATTGGCTTATAAAGGCCAAATGCATTTTTGTAAAGAAAATTTCCAAGCTTAATACTAAATGACATGCTTTCTAAATCCTAGTCTTATTTTTTATATTGTATTTCGAATACTTGCGCTTGTTCAAAGGCGCCTTCTGTATGTACTAATTTTAGCATGCCAGGATATTTTTGATCAATTGGCCCGAATATATTATGTACAGTATTAATAAATCCTGCTCTGGCGTTATTAGGATCCAAACGTAAACTTG
>JBDSFC010000494.1:0-9831 GCA_039919745.1 Bacteroidia bacterium
CGGTTTTTTGCCTTAGCAGGCAAAAGAACTAAACCTTTCATAGCCCTGGCGCATGAAATCTTTGAACGTCTAAATAATATGCACGTATCGTAAATCCTCGCTAAAGGGCTTGTCAGGCGAAGGGTTAATTTGTCGAAGTTCGTCTTTGCGAGGAGGTAACGACGAAGCAATCTCAAACCCCTATGTGTTAGATTGCTTCACTATCGTTCGCAATGACGGTTTAGTGTAACCCTGAGCGAAGTCGAAGGGTGAAAGAATAACATCCCAAAGATTGACTCCGCAGGTCTTTAATCTTATGGCAATCCTTTAGGCATACATTTAGCTTATTATGATCAAATACTAAACTATGACACAGATAAAAATATTGGTAAATAATATCCATGATGTAACACACCGCGCAGCTACCGAAACAGAATTAAACGTTTATTTAAAAATGGGCTGGAAAGTTCATGAGACCCATCAACACATGGATGCTGATGATGCATCGCTAATGTTGACTACCATTCTTACAAAAGAAGGAGATGACGGCGCAAAAACGGAAAGCAGTGAGCAGGAAACAGTGAAACAAAGCGAGGACAAAAATCCTGTCTTAAAAACCAAACAACAGAACACCGTAAAGGGATCTGAAAAAGAAAAAGAGAAAACAAAAGAAGGAACCGAAGAAAACAAAGATACTTCTACAACATCAACTGAAGAACCTGACTCAAAAGAGGAAAGATCAGAAGCTCCAAAAGGGTTTAAGAAGAAAGACGATTCACAAAGCTCGGAACAAGAGAAAGAATCTTCAAAAGCCTCAGCCGACAAAACCGAAACAAAAGAAACGAAAGAAAGCGAAACTGATGAAATTGAACCATTCAATGCTGAAGAAAAAACAACAGGAAAAAAATAAGTGTAGAAATAGTTCTACGTAAAATATTTTCATAAAAGCAAAAACCTAGTTGTAATTGATCGGGAGTTTTTTGCTTTGCAACTAAGTATTAAATGTACTGATTGCAAATGCGTGCTAAAAGTTGTCAATATTATGTGTTTGTTCATCTATTTTTTCGCGAAGTAGCTATTTGTATAATTGCCATTAAAAATAAAGCTCCTGATAGCGAGTATAAGATAATTGGCATCCATGCTACCTTGAAATAGAAGTGTCCAACTAAAATAGCAATCAAAAGCAATAAAGAAACAGCTGAAGTTGATTTATCTTCATCTCTTTCTTCAATAGTTTTATCAGGTTTTGAAAACAATGAGATAACAATAACTATAAGCATCAGAAGAGTTAATCCAAGAATAATTGCTTCACCTGTGGATATAGTGAAAGTTGCTTTCTTATCTTGATCTTTTAATGGTAAGTTATCTTGTTTTTCAACAATTTCTTTTGATTCAGTGTAAGGTTTAATGTTGACTTTAAAAAAACGAACATTAAGATTAAGGATGTTTTCAAATGGAATAACCAAAAAAGTACTTGGAACGTCTTTGTATTGAAAATATTCTTTTGTGGAATCATTAGTCTTAATTTCATTAATTTTACTATTAGCAAAGCCTTTACGCTGAACATTAGTCAAACAAATAGTCGCTAAACCCCCATCTTCTTTTAAGTCAAATTTTTGAAGAATACCACTATACAATACTGTTTCCTCACCAGTTTTAGTAAGAACATCAACGAATGTAAGACCTACTTCACTTGAGGTACCTTCAATATTAGGAAAGTCAAGAATTTCACTACTTAAATAATAATACCATTCGTTGTCAAAACTGAAAATTTTAAATCTTTTATCGAGATGTGTTCTACGTATAACTAAATTAATAAGATAACCAGCAGTAATTGAAATTAACCATAGTATTCCCGTATAAATTATAAGCACATGATAATTAACTTCAATTTTAAAATTTTGGTCAGGTTTATAACAATCCAGGATAAAATCATAAAATCTCTTTAGCTCAAGAAAATTCTCATACCAAATCCAGTAGATTAAATATATTCCAAGTATTTGTAGAATTACAGAAGGAATAATGATCCAGGAAATCTCTCCAAATAAAGAAAACTTAGAATATTTACGTGGGAAAGGCTGCGAATAGTAAGCACGACGGAATATAAATCCGGGAATAAGAAAGAAAATAATTAATATAGTTGATAAAGTAAAATTCATTTTTTTTGCGATATATTATCTTTTCCTGTATAACCAATAGGTATGAGTTCAATCACTTGACCGAATTCTTTCAATTCAATTATTACCGGTGATATTTTATTATTATTGCTAATAATTTCCGATGTAACCTTTGCACCTATTTCAGGATTTGAAAGGAAACGCTTTAATTCAGGATTTAATTTTGGCTCCATTTTAACAGATTATTTATAATTCTTATTATTTGTTTAACTAAAAGTGAAAGTCAAATGAATTTTCTTCTACTTTTTTTTAGCTTTTTTTGCTTCAGAAAGTTCATCAGGAATATTCATTTTCAATTGTTTTTTATCACCTTCTAACTTATGCCTGTGAAATTTACCCTCAAAGGTTTCAACTGGCTTATCATTTTCAAAATACTTATTTACTCTTTCAACATCATAGCCAATGATTTTCTCATTACCTTCGTTATCAATTTTCTTTTTTATTTTTAAAAAGCAATCAATTGAAGAACCATTTTTAAATTCTATTTTTCCAGATTGAATTAATGTTTTAAACTCTTTTGATTGCATATTGAACGGGATTGGTTCGCTGTTATATATTCCCATCCATCGAAACTTTCCTTTTTTTAATACCGGTGAAATAATCTCAATTGTAGCATTGTCAATTTCAGTAGGCTCTAATTCGTCAGAGACTAGAATAAAACTTTTAAATTTTTTTCGCTTAACTATTTTAGGTTCATTTATATTCTGGCCGTCATCATTTTGAATAGTAAACGATACTTCCTGTACTTTAGGATAGCTCTGTAAGGTTTCATAAAAATTTGAACGCCTTTTCTTAATGACATTATTACTATCAACTTTCTGAATAAATGCGTCAGTCTCCTGTTTTAATTTTTTCACTTCCAACCTAAGCTTTTCCTTAGCTAATTCTTTAAATTCGGAATCTTCAAAAGCTTTTTCAATAATTTTTTTTGTTACTTCAGAAATCGAAGTTGTAATAGGAGTGATAATTATTCCAGATAATAATGCAAGGATAATTGCGGATACAATAGTTGCTTTTTTATTTTCAATTTTAAGAGCAATTTTTAGTAGGCGCCTCAATCCACCGTTCGTAATCGGTTCGGTTTCTATAATTATTTCATAATGCAAAGCATTTGATATTTCCTTTATTAAGCTTAAGATCTCATGATCACACCGATTTTCTACAATTGCATCCATCGTATGACTATTGTCATCAAACCAGTAGTGCAGTTCAAAGCTATTCCCTTTTATTAGGGATAATTCTCTTTTTTTACTCATAATTTTAGTAGTAAGGCAGGAATTTATTTAATCAAATATAAACTTTAATAAACATAAAAACACCTACTGCTAGCAGTAGGTGTTTTTCTTAAAAAAGTCGATTAATTTGTTTTTTATAGGAAGTAACTAAATCAGCGCTCTTAGTGCTGAGATTCCGGCTCAAGGCCGGAATGACTTTATTTCAACTTCTCAGCAACATACTTCCCTGTATAACCCTTTTTATTTTTAGCAAGCTCTTCCGGCGTGCCTTCAAACACAATGTTGCCGCCGTTCTCTCCGCCTTCAGGGCCAACATCTATGATCCAGTCGGCGCATTTAATAACGTCTATATTATGTTCTATCACCACTATAGAGTGGCCTTTGGCCAATAAAGCATCAAACGATTTTAATAATTTGGCAACATCATGAAAATGCAGACCGGTTGTTGGTTCATCAAACACAAATAAAGTGGGCGATGTATTATTAATGGCAATTAAAAAACTCGCTAATTTAATACGTTGTGCTTCTCCCCCGCTTAAAGTACTGCTGCTTTGCCCCAGTGCTACATAACCTAAACCAACTGCTTGCAAGGCCTGTAATTTTTCTAAGATCTTTTGGCAGGTTTTATTTTCTTTATCCTGCGAGAAAAATTCAACAGCATCTTCTACTGTCAGGTCTAAAATATCTGAAATGGATTTGCCGCGATATAATACTTCTAAAGTTTCTGCTTTGTAACGTTTGCCTTTGCAGTTTTCGCATTGCAATTGTATGTCGGCCATAAACTGCATTTCCACGGTTATATTTCCTTCGCCTTGACACACCTCGCAGCGACCACCTTCCACATTAAAACTAAAAAAGCCGGGTTTGTAATTTCTTGCTTTGGCGAGGCCCTGGTCGGCAAATAAATTTCTTACTTCATCAAATGCTTTTACATAGGTAACCGGATTTGAACGCGATGATTTACCAATAGGATTCTGATCTACAAATTCTAATTGTTTAATTTGTTTTAAGCTGCCGCCGATCATATGATCTGCGTTGACGCTATCAAAATAACCATCTAAATATCTTTGCAGGTTTGGAATTAATCCTCTTCTAACGATCGTGGACTTGCCGGAACCACTCACACCCGTTACACAGGTTAACACTCCTAAAGGAAATTTAACCGTTACATTTTTTAAATTATTTTCGTTCAGGTTTCTTATCTCAATAAATTCTTTCCATTTACGGCGTGTTTTTGGAACTTCAATTCTTAAAATATCATTTAAATATTTGGTTGTATAGCCTGCTTTGCTTTTTAATAATTCTTTATGCGTGCCCTGGAAAACCAAATGGCCGCCATGCGTTCCGGCCTCCGGACCAATATCGATCAATTCATCAGCCATGCGCATAATTTCTTCATCATGCTCAACAATAATTACGGTGTTGCCTTGTTGCTGCAACGAGCGTAATACTTTTATCAAACGTTCGGTATCGCGCGGATGCAAACCAATGCTTGGCTCATCTAAAATATATAAACTTCCTACAAGTGTACTTCCTAATTGTGTTGCAAGATTAATACGCTGACTTTCGCCACCACTTAAAGTATTTGCAACGCGATTTAATGTTAAGTATCCTAAACCAACATCCAATAAATACTGTAAACGGTTAGTGATCTCTATCAACAAACGTTTAGCAACTTTTGTATCGTGCTCATCCAGTTTTAAATTTTTAAAGAAAGGATGCAATTGATCAACAGGAGATAGAACCAGTTCAGTAATATTTTTTCCGGAAATCATTACATAGTTGGCATCTTTACGTAAACGTGTTCCCTGGCAATCCGGGCAAACCGTTTTACCACGATAACGCGCCAGCATAACACGGTATTGAATTTTGTAAGTTTCCTTTTCCAACATTTTGAAAAAAGTGTTCAGTCCGTCAAAATATTCGTTGCCTTCCCATAACAATTGATAATCTTTTTTAGAAAGCTCTGCAATTGGTTTGTGTACCGGAAAATTAAATTTGTGCGCGTTCTTTAAAAGTTCTTTTTTATAAGAGCTCATCACATCACCATTCCAACACACAATGGCATTTTGAAATACCGATAAACTTTTGTTTGGAATAACAAGATCAGGATCAATACCAATAATACTTCCAAACCCTTCGCAGGTTTTACAGGCACCAATGGGATTATTGAACGTAAAGAAATTAACGTTTGGTTCTTCAAAGGTTATTCCATCCAATTCAAACAAATTACTGAACGTATTTTTATTGTAAGAGCTATCCGCTTTTTCTATCCACAATAAACATTCGCCATTGCCTTCAAAAAAAGCAGTTTGAATACTATCTGCAGCACGACTTAAAAAATCTTCATCCGTTGGATTAGAAACCAAACGATCTATCAATAAAAAAACCTCAGATGTTTTTTTTACAGTTTTAAAATCTATATCTGCAATTTTTTGAACCTGGCCATTAATAACAGCTCTTGAAAAACCTTGTTGCGAAAGCAGGTCTAATTGTTTTTGAAAAGGTCTGTCTTTTGCTTCTAATACTTTTGAAAGCACTAAGATTTTTGAACCTTCCTTTAATTCAGAAACAAAATTGACAACATCAGTAACCGTTTGGCGTTTTACCTGTTTGCCACTAATTGGCGAATACGTTTTACCAACGCGGGAAAATAATAATTTAAAATAATCGTAGATCTCTGTAATTGTACCAACCGTACTTCTTGGATTTCTTGAGATAACTTTTTGTTCAATAGCAATTGCCGGCGAAATACCTTTGATGTAATCTACCTGTGGTTTTTCTAAACGGCCTAAGAATTGACGGGCATAGGCCGAAAGACTTTCCACATAACGGCGCTGGCCTTCTGCATAAAGTGTATCAAATGCTAATGATGATTTACCTGAACCCGAAAGGCCGGTAATAACTATCATTTTATTTCTTGGTAAAGCAACATCCACATTTTTTAAATTGTGTTGTCTTGCTCCCTTAATAATAATAAACTCTTTTGAACTTAATTTTGAAATATCTTTAGTGCTCATACCCTTTCTCCTGCAATATTATTTACTCCATTAATTTTTTTAGATGTTCAACTGTTGAGGCATCTTTCCAATCTAAATAACCAACTGTTTCTTTTTTCACTTCTAGTTTTGTATTTACGATATATGATGTTGGAATAGAAAAAATACCGATATCATTAAAATTACCGTTCATCTTTAAAAATGTAAATGGATAGTCTGTTCTTTCCTTCCAGGACATAATTTTTTCCAAAGATTCATCGCTGATAATAACAACCTCTACATCGCTTAGTTCAACATTTTTAATATCGTTCATCTCCCGCATTTCATCCAAACAATTTGGGCACCATGACGCGCTAAAGCAAACCACTAGCTTCTTACCCTTAAACGACTCAAACTTAACAGGTTGTTCCTGCAGATCAAATAAACTTAGTTTATTAAAATCAATACTCGGGGCACTATTATATTTATTATAAAAGTAAAAGCCAATAAAACCGGCAATTACCAGGATAATAAGCGGGATCCATTTTTTGTTCATAGTAATTAAGAATCGATAGTTAATTGATTTACAAACTAACCTGTTTAAGGTTTAAAAATACGAATAGATTTGTAAGATTAATGTTGATTTTGTTAACCAAAATATTTAAGATTATTTTAAAAGTTTTTGCTTTTTTTATAGGTTTATCCGTTGTTAGCGTTATTATTTTCAGATGGGTGCCAGTACCTTTGACGCCGCTAATGTTGATACGCTGTGTAGAACAAAAGGGTGACGGAAAAAGCATGACCTTAGAACACGATTGGGTGAGCCTGGATGAGATCCCGCCAAAATTGCAATTAGCCGTAGTTTGCAGCGAAGATCAAAATTACCTTAAACATGGTGGCTTTGATTGGGGTGCTATTGAAAAAGCCATGAAAGCCAATGAAGATGGTAAAAAAGGTCGTGGAGGGAGTACCATCTCGCAACAAACAGCAAAAAATGTATTCTTATGGCCCGGCAGGAGTTATATCCGTAAAGGTTTTGAAGCTTATTTTACTTTATTGATAGAAACGTTTTGGAGTAAAAAACGCATTATGGAAGTTTATCTCAATAGCATTGAAATGGGAAATGGTGTTTATGGCGCAGAGGCTGCTGCACAACACTGGTTTAAAAAAGCAGCCATTAAATTAAATAAAGACGAGTGTTCTGCAATAGCCGCTATTTTACCTAATCCTGTAAAATATGTTGCAAATCCACCAAGCTCTTACATTTCTAAACGGAAGGCCTGGATCAAGCAGCAAATGAGCTTTTGGGGCAATAAGCTGGATTACGATAAGTATAATGATGAGGATGAAAAGCCGGAGAAACCAATTAAAAAATCGTCAACTAAAAATAAAAAATAATGAACAGGCTTTATATACTCACTCTGCTATTGGTAATGTTTTTAAGTTGTGGAAATTCAACTACTAACACCCGGGGTAAAACAGTTACGCGACCACCAAAGCCACCAATTGTTTCTAATCTGAATAAAGAGGAGCAATTTATTTCTTATAAATTAGATACACTCTTCACTCAATTGAACCAAACAGGAACTTTTAATGGTAGTGTTCTTGTTTCGCGCAACGGAAAAATTTTATATAAAAGATCATTGGGCATTTCCAACAAAAGCATTAACGCTGTGTTAACCGATTCATCCATGTTTCAACTGGCCTCGGTTTCTAAAGTAATTACTGCTACTGCTGTTTTAATGTTACATGAAAGAGAGTTGATAGACCTTAACAAGCCATTTGCATTTTATTTTCCCGATTTTCCTTATGATAAAGTAACCATCAAACAACTTTTAAATCACCGTTCAGGATTGGCCAATTACATTTATGTATTAAACAGCGAGATCTACCAGCCCAATTATAAAATGAACAACGATGAAATGTACGCCTATTATATTACTAAAAACCCTAAGCCTTATTTAAAACCAAACACACGTTTTAATTATTGCAATACCAACTATGCTTTGCTTGCTTTATTGATCGAAAAGATCTCACATAAAACATTCTCGGGTTTTGTACAGGATGAGCTCTTTAAACCTTTGGGAATGAAGAATACAGCCACCATCAAAGAAATTGACCTCAACGGAAAAAACATTACAAAACCATATGATAATAAATGGAAACCAGTTGATTTGGATGCAAGCGATTATGTTTTGGGCGATAAAAGTATTTATTCTACACCTTATGATCTGTTTTTATTCAGCGAAGCGATGTATCAAAATAAAATTATAAAAGCAGAAACACAGACCCTTGCCTACACTGCTTACAGCAAAGAAAAAAAATTAAGCAACTACGGTTATGGTTGGCGCTTAAAAGATGTGAATGATTCATTAAAAAAAGAAGTGTATCATAACGGCTGGTGGCATGGTTACCGTTCGTCGTTTCACCGCCGTTTAAATGATAAAACAACTGTTATAATTTTAAGCAATCAATTAAACCGTTCGGCTTATCAAACTTACAGGGTTTACCAAATTTTGGATAATATCCCTGCAGGCGATACGCTGGAAGAGGTTGAATAACGAATTTATTATATGTATTTTTGCACTTTATGTTTACGCTTTATTTAAAAGAGATACGAAGTTTTTTAAGTTCCTTAATTGGATACATTGCTATTGGTGTTTTTATTTCATTGGTAGGCATCTTTATGTGGGTAATTCCAAGCGATAGTGGCGGTTCTAACATACTTGACAATGGCTTTGCTAATATTGATCCTTTATTTTTTATTGCGCCCTGGGTATATTTGTTTTTAATTCCCGCAATTACCATGCGTTCTTTTTCGGAAGAAAAAAAATCTGGCACTATTGAATTATTATTGACGCGCCCTTTAACCGATCTGCAATTGGTTCTTGCAAAATATTTTGCAGGTTTTACTTTAGTAATGGTTTCTTTATTGCCAACACTTATTTATTATTACAGTGTACATGTACTTGGCGCACCAAAAGGGAATATTGATACAGGCGGCATGTGGGGTTCTTACATTGGGCTTTTATTTTTGGGTGCGGGCTTTGTGTCTATTGGCATTTTTGCATCTGCTATTGCAGAGAACCAGGTAATAGCTTTTATTATTGCTTTGTTACTTTGCTTTTTTTGTTACATAGGTTTTGAATTTATTGCGCAAAGCGGATTGTTTGGTAAGTACGATGCCTTTTTTAAAGGTCTTGGCCTGAACGATCATTATGTAAGCATGAGCCGCGGCGTTATCGATACAAGAGATGCCATTTATTTTATAAGTGTTATTGCACTTTTTAATTTGTTAACCAAGTTAGTTTTAGAAAGCAGAAAATGGTAGCAGATAAAAAAATAACCTCATCAAAAAATAAACGCCGTGATATTATGTCGCTGGTTGTTTTAATTGGCATTGTTATCCTTATCAACTTTATTGGTGCTTTTTATTTTAAACGTTTCGATCTAACATCTGAA
>JBDSFC010000523.1:0-4601 GCA_039919745.1 Bacteroidia bacterium
TGAAGATCATAACAATAAAATTCAGGCATTAATAAGAGATGAATATGCGCCCGGCACTGTAGAGAGGTATAAAACATCATTAAAGCATACGAAAGATTTCATAAAATGGAAGTATAACGTTTCGGACGTTGACATATCCGATATCAATCACGCTTTTATCACAGAATATGAATTTTATCTCAGAACCGAACGCAAATGCAATAATAACTCCGCTATCAAATACATTAAAAACTTCAAAAAGATCATTCGTATTTGTATCGCAAATGGTTGGATTGATAGAGATCCTTTCGCTAATTACAAAGCCAAAGTAAAAGAAGTGGAGCGTGTTTTCCTTAGTAAAGAGGATTTGGAGATTTTAGCTTCTAAAGTATTCCGTACAAAGCGCTTGGATCAGATTCGCGATATATTTCTATTTAGTTGTTTTACTGGTCTGGCTTATGCAGATGTAAAGAAATTAGATAAATCACAAGTAGCACGGGGTATAGATGGTGAAAACTGGATCTATACAAACCGACAAAAAACAGATACACGTTCCAACATTCCTATTCTGCCAATGGCACAAAGCATTTTGGATAAATATGCCAATGATCCGGAATGTATTAACCATGATAAATTATTACCGGTATTAAGCAATCAAAAAATGAACGAGTATTTAAAAGAGATTGCCATACTTTGCGAAATAGAAAAGGATTTTACTTTTCACACAGCGCGTCACACTTTTGCTACAACTGTTACGCTTAGTAATGGCGTTCCTATTGAAAGCGTTAGCAAAATGCTTGGGCATAAAGATTTAAAAATCACGCAGCATTACGCAAAAATATTGGATAGTAAAGTTAGTGAGGATATGAAGTTGCTCAGGCAGAAGCTGCAGCCGATTGCAACTGTAAATTTACAAGCTAGTAGTTGATTTTCATCCAAAAGCCGCTTCAATTAAGCGGCTTTTTACTTCTTGTCATTTCTCGCAAGCTCGTAAACTATACAGGCAAGCGTTCTTCCATCATACTCTCTTTTTATTTCTTGTCCAGGTTTTGCGCCAAGTTTTTCCAAAGCTTTTCTTGACCTTACATTCTCTGTAACCACATAAAATAGTATTCTTTGCGCAAACCTAAAAGCGTAATTAAACATCAGATCTTTTACCCTGGCATTATAACCGGTCCCCCAATAATCCTTCGCAATAAAAGTATGGCCTATTACAACACTGAAATCTTCTTTATTATAATCGTAAAAGCGCGTGCATCCAATTACCTTCTGTTTTAGTTTATCAACGATCAGTAATGAACCTACACTTATAGCAATCTTAAAAAAATCTTTAAACACTTCCTTTTCATATCGCTTGCTCATCGGGTGATGTTCCCACAAGATAGGATCGCGAGCTACTTCATACAATAAATTGAAATGTTCCGGTAACAAGGGCGTAAGCAAAACAGTGTTATCTTCTAAAAGTGGTTTTGTATTAAAGTCCATCATTTTAAACGGCAAAAATAAAAATATTTTCATAAAATAGACCGATTGGTTTAATTTTATATATATTTGTAATAGCTTTATAAAAAATCATGTCAAAAGCAGATCGTACACGCCAGGCTATTATCGAAAAAGCCGCCTTTATCTTTAACCATAAAGGTTATTCCGGAACTTCTATGAACGACATTATGGATGCTACTGGATTAACCAAAGGCTGCATTTATGGTAATTTTGAAAATAAAGATGAAATAGCGATCGCTGCCTTTGATTACAATTTCAGTTACGTTACGTCTATTATGAAAACGCAGATTCTGGATAAGGTGAATGCGATCGACAAACTCTTAACTTATCCCAACACATACAGGAATTTTCTTCGCGTTCCTTTTATCGCAGGCGGTTGCCCTATTTTAAATACTTCAACGGAAGCTGACGACACCCATCCTTTGTTGAAGAAACGTGCTGTAAGTGCTTTAAAATATTGGCAAACAGGTATTGAAAAAATAATAGCCCGTGGTATCGAAGCAAAAGAGATAAAACCTGGCACTAATGGTGCTGAGTTCGCTATTATCTTGGTATCTTTAATTGAAGGGGCTGTTATGCAGGCAAAGATTACAAACAGATCTACAGAACTTGATATTTCAATGGACTTCCTTGAAAAATTAATAAAGAATTTGAAGGCTTAAAAAAATTTGAACAAAAACAGACCGATTGGTTTATTTTATAAAAATAGAAAACATGGAAGTAAAAACAATTGATTCATTTCTTTCTTATTACGAAAGAACTCGGGAAATAACTAATCGCGTTATTCAGGTTATTCCACAAGATAAATTAGATTGGACTTATATGCCAGGAAAGTTTAGCCTGGCAGATTTGGTTCGCCATCTAGCCGCTATTGAAAGATATGTATTTGCGGAAGTGGCAAAAGGCAATCATCCTTGCTATAAAGGTTGTGGAAAATTTTTAGCAGATGGTTATGATAATATTATGACTTACTATAACGAAATGCACTTACAATCAATTGAAATCTTTAAGTCGATAAATGACGAGGATCTAACTAAAAAAATTAAAGTATTAGATGGCAGAGAAATTGAAATCGGTAATTTTTTAAGAGCTCTTATAGTACATGAAATTCATCATCGTGGTGCAATGTGTATTTATCTTAATTTATTAAATATTGAAACCCCCTCAATTATTGGGTTAAAAGAAGAACAAGTAATAGAACTAAGTAAATAATATAAATATGAAAGAAGTATTCATCATATCAGCCAAACGCACACCGATAGGTGGCTTTTTAGGCAATTTATCAGGAGCCTCCGCAACCGAGTTAGGTGCAATAGCTATTAAGGAAGCTTATCAATCCGTAAACATCGATCCTCAGAACATTAACTCCGTTTATATGGGTAACGTGCTTTCTGCAAATTTAGGACAAGCACCCGCGCGCCAGGCATCAAAATTTGCAGGCATTCCCGATCAGGTCGATTGCACTACCATAAACAAAGTATGTGCTTCCGGAATGAAAGCTGCCATGTTAGGCGCACAACAAATTCAATTAGGTCTCGAAGATTTAGTAATGGTTGGCGGAATGGAAAGTATGAGTAACGTTCCGCACTATGCCATTCTTCGTAAGCCAATTAAATTAGGCGATGAAAATTTTACTGACGGCCTTTTAAAAGATGGCTTAACTGATGTCTACAATAATTTTCACATGGGTAATGCCGCCGAAATGTGTGTTACCAAATATGCGATTACGCGTGAAGAGCAGGATGCTTATGCTCTCGAGTCTTATGCAAGAGCAGCTAAAGCAACCAAAGAAGGAAAGTTTAAAAATGAGATTATTCCTTTCAGGTTAGTGCAAAAGTCTGGTGAAACAATGCTTGAGGCAGATGAAGATATTTACAAGATCATTCCTGAAAAAGTGTCTAAACTAAAGCCAACTTTTGTAAAGGATGGAACCATCACCGCCGCTAATGCCAGTAATTTAAACGATGGCGCAGCAGCTTTACTATTGGCTTCAAAGGAAGCGGTGGAAAAATATAACCTTAAACCATTGGCAAAGATCATCGCTTACGCAGATGCTTCGCAAGCACCTGAATGGTTTACTACAACGCCATCTATTGCAATTGCAAAAGTTTTAAAATCGGCAAACATGAATCTCGATCAGATTGATTTTTTTGAGATCAACGAAGCCTACGCAGCTGTTGCTTTAGCAAATCAAAAGATCCTGAATCTTGATGCAAACAAAGTAAATGTATATGGCGGCGCTGTAGCAATGGGTCACCCGTTGGGTGCATCCGGCGCTCGCATCATGTGTACTCTTACTTCAGTATTAACACAGGAAGGTGGCAAATATGGCTTAGCTGCTATCTGCAACGGTGGCGGCGGCGCATCCGCAATAATTATCGAAAACATAAACTTAAAATAAGTGTCCCATGAAATTTTTAATTCAAAATACTGTAGAGATTTTAGAACGCACACCAAACGCGCTGCATTCATTGTTATACAACGTCAATGATCATTGGACGCTTAACAACGAAGGTGGTGAAACGTGGTCTCCCTATGACGTTATAGGTCATTTGATCCATTGTGATGAATATAACTGGCTGCCACGCATTGAAATAATTCTGTCCGGATCATCAGTTAAAAAATTTGAAGCACTTGATAGGTTTGCTCAGATTGAAAAAAGTAATGGCAAAAATACAGATCAACTTTTAGATGAATTCGTTAAGGTTCGTCTTTCTTCAATTGCTAAACTTAAATCATTGAATATTTCTGAGGAACAGCTTTCAAAAACAGCACTCCATCCCGATTTAGGCACAGTCAATTTATCTCAATTAATTTCCACATGGGTAGTGCATGATTTAGATCACATCTCTCAGATCTCTCGCGTTATGGCTAAACAGTACAAAGATGAAGTTGGTCCTTGGATTCAATATATGCGGGTACTAAAACAGTAAATGAATTTTTAACCTATAAAACATAAGCTATGAAAACAGATTATTTACAAAGCGTCATTAAACAATTTGAGTATTACAAAATGCTTGGCGATAAAACATTTGCTCAGATTCCAGGAGAACAATTGTTCTGGCAATACAATTCCGAATGTAACAGCATCGCAACAAACATCAAACATCTAAGTGGCA
>JBDSFC010000526.1:0-3120 GCA_039919745.1 Bacteroidia bacterium
GTAATATTGATAATATACAGTGCCTACAGGTGCGTGGAGGTCTGTGCTTTCTTTGATCATTAAAAAATTATTGTCCAAAAAGGCCATTGATTCAAGCAAATAAATAGCGCGATAATAATCATAATTGTTACCGTATTTTTTATTGTTCACCACAAAACCATAATCCACTAGGGCTTCAAAAAAACCATCAAAAGTATAACCTTTGGGCACCATTAATTTGTTTACGTTGCGGCAACCAAGCCCAAAATAGGTAAAGATGTCTTTCCCTAAATTTTTAAGATCTTCAGTACTTTCTTTGCCGATTAAAACAGCAATTGATGTGCGGCTGTTGCGGATAATATTAGGGTATTTACCAAAATACTGTTTAAAATGTTGAGCCGTATTATTGCTACCCGTTGCTATTACAGCGTCAAAGGCGCCCAATTTACCCTCTGCAAATAAGATCTGTTCTTCAAAACCAGGCTCATAGTGTGTGAGGAGTTTTAAAAAGAAAGGTAATAACACATTATCGTCACCCGAAAGCTTTATTAATGCTTTGTTGCCGGATAATAACACGCATAAGATATCATGAAAACAAACCAAAGGTATATTGCCTGCGCAAATAACAGCAACGGTTTTAGGCGTTTTTTCTGTAACCGAAGCTGTGAATTTTACCAGGCTTTCTTCCTTTAAAAGCAGACCAACGTTAATTATAGATTCTTTAACAAACTCCGGAATAAACCAGTTATTGTAAATGTGGGCCATTTCAATAAGTTTGTCAAAGCCTTGATGTAATTGGGTTTCATCGGGTTTTTGCTCGCCAAAATGCCTGTTTATAAACAAACCGGTTTGCACAAATCCTTCTATTCTTTGTTTTAAAGTCATAAAATTAGGTCGTATATTTGCAGACTATTATAAAAAACAAAACTAAGTAAAAAAATGGCAATTAAAATAACAGACGAATGTATTAATTGTGGTGCCTGCGAACCTGAATGTCCTAATAATGCAATATACGAGGGTGGGGCAGAATGGCGCTTTGCCGATGGTACAGGCGTTAAAGGAGCATATGCCGGGAAGAACAGTGGTGAGGAAGTAGATGCTGACTCTCCGCAAACACCAAAAAATATGGATGTTTATTTTATTGTCAGCGATAAATGTACTGAATGCAAGGGGTTTCATGACGAGCCGCAATGCGCTGCCGTTTGCCCTGTAGATTGTTGTATTTTAGATGAAGATGTAGTTGAAACAGAAGAACAGCTTTTAGAGAAAAAAGCGTCACTTCATATATAATTTACCACTTATAAACCCAAGCGGGTTAATTACACAATTTATTTTTTCCTGGATTTTCATTTCGTAACTTAGATTGGAATTTATTATTAATTTAAACTGAATTTCTCATGAAACAACTTCTACTCTTAATCTCGGTTTTAACTTTTAGTTTTATTTCAAAAGCGCAAATGTGGTGTCCGCCTGGCGCAACATGGCATTACAGGGTGTATGCAAACATGTTTCCATATTACGACGGTCATCTTAAATTAGTTGTAACGAATACAGTTACTTTAAATAGCATAGTATGCCAGAACATGGTGGGAACGTATTATGGGCAAACAATGTGTGCAACTTGTCCTACAACAACCCTAAATAATTATGTTAATTTTCAAACCTACGAAAATAACAAAGTAACATATATTTATAACTCAGGAAGCCTGGCGTTTGATACGATCGCAAACTTTAACGCAGCTATTGGTGATAAATGGTTGCAAATTCGGTTTCCGTTTGTTCAATGCGCAAATAACCCGGTTCGTAAATCAGTTACAGTAATTGACACTGGTCATGTAACAATTAATAGTATCAATCTGAAAAGAGTTAAGATTTCTTTCCCACTGCAAAACTCAACAGGAACTTACACTGTAAATATTATCGAAAAGATCTCATCACTTTCAGGTTTTTTGTTTCACTCAATTGATTTTAATTGCGCTACTGATGGACCAACTTATGGCAATTTTGTTTGTTACAGTGATAATAATTTTGCGCTATACGATCCGAGCTCAGCAATTTGTGATTACGTTCCAACAGGCATTGGTATGAATGAAAATTCAGTATCAACCGGCAGTTTAAAAATTTATCCTAATCCTACCAATACAAATTTTAATATTCAAATAGAAAAACCTTCTAAACTTAATATTTATAATGCTGTTGGCGCTTTAATTTACGAAAGCGAGTTTAAAGAAGCCGGTAATTTTCAAATAGATATTTCTAAGTTGGTAAAGGGTATTTACTACGTTAAAGCCGAAAATTCAGCAGGAATTTTCTATTCCAAACTTATTAAAGAATAATATCACTTAAAAAGTATAAAGAGAAATGTAAAAATTTCTCTTTATATTGTATTTGTGAAAAAAGTTGCCTGTTTTATTTTCATTTTAAATTATTGTGTTTGTTCTTCACAAAACAGGATCATTGATTCATTAACTGTTTTTTTAAATACGGCTAAAGAAGATTCCAATAAGGTAATTGCACTTTATGATATAAGTCGTGAACTTATTAATGTCGGCGAATATGATAAAGCCAGGGCCGATCTTGATAAGGCTATTGAACTCTCAAAAAAAATTAATTTTCAAAAAGGCATTGGTGTTTCCTATGGCTACATTGGCCTTGTATACCAGGAGCAAGGCAATAATAACGAAGCTTTAAACTATTTTGACCTTTCGCTGCAGATCCATAAAAAAAGCGGGAATAAAAAAAATATTGCCAGCGTATATAACTATGTAGGAAATTCTTACCGCCAGTTAGGAAATTATCCGGAAGCTCTTCGTTATTATTACATGTCGCTTAAAATAAAAGAAGAGCGAGGGGATAAGCGTGGTATTGCTAACTCGTTAAGTAATATTGCTTTGATATACGATGCCACACATGATCTTCCCGCAGCATTAAAAAAAAACGCTGAAGCTTTAAAGATCAGGAAAGAACTCAACGAAAGTTATGGCATGTCTATTTCATACGCAAATATTGGAAATATTTATATCCAGATGAAAAATTATGACCTTGCGGTACAAAATCAGTTAGCGGCACTAAAGATACGGAAAGAGTTGGGTGATAAGTACGGTGAAAGCAATTCGTATAATAGCCTTAGCATTATTTATC
>JBDSFC010000605.1:0-3026 GCA_039919745.1 Bacteroidia bacterium
AATGAAACTGTATTTGAAATGGCTTTTAATTTTTCGAGTGTCACATCTTCGGCATTTTTAATATAATCTTTGTAAGAATTTATAATAAAATACCCCGACAGGATAAGCAAAGCAATAAAAACCACGAACACAACTTTAGTGCTTGTTTTTTTCCAGTTAACTATTTTAAATTTTGTCATTACGAATTCAGTCTATGAATATAAGATTTTAATTTCATTCCTGAAATTGTCTTATTTTCAAGCAAATAATCCAAAATTGCCGGTTGTAAAAGGTAAATAAGTTGTTTTTTTTGTGAAAAAAACAAACAAAAATCGCTGCCAGACGTTGTACAAATAGTTATGGCTTAATAAACAAAATGCCAACTGTAAGAAGATTTAAAATATAATTTATGTGGTGGCAATATGTACTGGTTTTTTTAGGGGCGCTTTTATTTGATATTGTGCCTTTTCCTTTTTTACCCGCATTTACGATTATGATATTTTTGCAGGTAACTTTTGATCTTAATCTTTGGGCGGTTATTATTATTGGTGTTATTGGCTCTATATTGGGAAGATATATTCTTACTTTATACATACCCAAATTGTCTGATAAATATTTTAAACCGGCAAAAAATGAGGACATTCAATTTCTTGGAAAAAAAATGAAAGAAAAAGGATGGAAAAGCCAGTTAGTGATAGTGGCTTATTCATTATTACCCTTACCAACAACCCCTTTATTTGTAGCAGGTGGAATGGCCAGGATAAAACCTTTGTATATTATTCCGGCTTTTTTTGTTGGTAAATTTACAAGTGATAGCGTTGCATTATCTATGGGCAAATATGCATCTGAAAATGTTGATAAGATCAAATCTGACCTCACATCCTGGCAATCTATTGCAGGACTAACAGGTAGCATACTTCTTCTTCTCGCGCTTCTATTTATTGACTGGCGCACATTGATCCAAAAAAAGAAATTTGTATTAAAATTTAAGATCCTTAAATAAACTACATAAACAATAGATCAAATACACAAAAAGCAAAGATAACAATATGTCATCTTTGCTTTTTAAGTTGATTATTTAGTTGATTTTTTTTTCGCGTTTTTATTATGCGCCATCTCCGGTTTGTGATTTACGTATTTTCCATCTTTATCAAACCAAACGGTATTACCTTTGTGTTTTGAAAAATATACCAAATCTGATTTACCTTCCTGGCTTGACCAAACCTTATAATCTTCTCGAGGGTAATTTGAAACATAATAATCACTAATAGTTTTAGGATGGGACGCATAATCTAATTCGTAATCAGATCTTACCACATTTGCATTTCTGTCATAGACCAAAACCCTGTCCAGGTTTGTAAGAGGGTCCCTGTAATAAGCGGCATAATTATCATCTTCCATTTGCCAGGTTGCGCCAATGTTTGGATAATCTGCTTTAAATTTGTTGGATACTGTGGCAGGCGTATTAACCCCCGCTGGTGTTTGTGTATCTACACCATTATTTGTTTGTGCTACCAAAGCATTTATTCCAAATGCCATAAGTAATATTAAAATAGACCTTTTCATTTTTCCCTGCTTTAAAAGTTACATAGTAATACAGGAAAATCTTATGCCAACTATATAAAACAAGCTTTTGAGGCGCCTTATTCTTTTACTTGTTAAAAAATGCGGAAATAATTGGGCACTTTTTATTACTTTTATTTGAATGATAGAGATAAAAAAAGCAGATCTAAGCGACCTTGAGGTACTAACAGAATTAGCACAAATTTCTTTTATAGAATCTCACGGTCATTCTGCTCCTGAAAAAGATATTCGTTCTTATGTTGACAAGAGCCTTTCTTTAGATTCTTTTAAACAGGAATTGTTAGACCAAACCAACAACTATTACATTCTATATTACAATAATACACCGGTAGGGTTCTCGAACATTGTTTTTAATTCTAATGATATTTCAATTTCCGAAAAAAAAGTAACCCGCCTTGGCAGGCTTTATTTTTTAAAGAAATTTCATGGGTTAAAATTAGGCAAAGCTTTGTTCGAATTTAACGTTGACCTTTCAAAACAAGAAGGTCAGAAAGGTGTGTGGCTTTATGTTTGGGCAGAAAATAAACCTGCTCTTTCGTTCTACAAAAAAGCAGGTTTTACTATTACAAGAGAAGCGTTCTTTAAAATTTCAGAAGAGCACTCTAACCCAAATTTTATTATGTATTTGCAGTATTAGATCCTCAATAGTATTAATTCTTAATGATCTTTTTTGTGAAATTATTTTTACCTCTTAAATTGAAAATGTAAATTCCTGTTTCAAGATGTTTGATATTAATTTCAGTGCTTTCTAAAATGCCTTCCATTACCGGCTTTCCGGCTTGATCTGTTATCGAAAATTTTGTGTCAATAATATTCATACTTGAATTCATATTTATTATTTCCTGTGTTGGATTTGGAAAAATAGAAATAAGATCAGCATTCGCATTTTCTTTAATGGTACTTATTGTAGCTTGATATAAAGAAACGCCATCTGCAGTGCCTATCCACAAATTTCCATTATTATCGATAGCAGAAGCATTTACCATATTACCGATTAAGCCGTTGCTTGTGTTGTAAGTTGTAAAGGCATTTCCATTAAATTTTGAAACACCCGCTGCATTTGTACCAAACCATTTATTGTTTGCCTGGTCAAAAGTAATAGCAAATACACTATTGGCTGCTAAACCATTTGATGTTGTATAATTGGTCCAGGTATTTCCATCAAACTTTTTTAAGCCTGATGCAGTACCAAACCAAATATTTCCTGTAACGTCTGATTTTATTACATGAACATAATTTGCCTGGGTAAATGTTGTCCATTGATTACCATTAAATCTTGAAACACCTCCACCCCAGGTACCAAACCAAAAATTATTATTTTGATCTATGGCGAGAGCTGATACAATGTTATTTGCGAGACCATTCGCCGTTGTATAGACTGTCCAGTTTACGCCATCAAATTTTGAAACTCCCATATTTGTAGCAAACCATTTATTACCTGCAGCATCAATTTCGAAAGCATA
>JBDSFC010000070.1:0-5967 GCA_039919745.1 Bacteroidia bacterium
TATGACAAAAAATGGGTGAGCTTACAGGCTCAGCTTGAAGCAAAAAAAATTGATAAGGATAATTTTGAGGTATATTTCAGGATTTTTAAGCTCGAGAAAGAATTTGAACTTTGGGTAAAAAATAAAAATGATCTTAAATACACACTTTTAAAAACCATTTCTATCTGTGCCTCAAGCGGCGATCTTGGTCCTAAAAGAAAACAAGGCGATTATCAAGTGCCAGAAGGCTTTTATGAAATAGCTACTTTTAATCCAAATAGTAGTTATCATTTGGCAATGAAAATAAATTACCCCAACCAAAGTGATAAAATTAAAAAAACAGCTCCTGATCCAGGTGGTGATATCATGATTCATGGTTTTTGTGTAACCATTGGTTGCATTCCGCTTGAGAACGATCCTGTAGAAGAAGTATATGTTCTGGCCACTGAAGCCAAGAATAAAAAGCATAATCCACAAATGGCCATTTACCCTTGCAGGTTCAATGAAAAAAACAATGCCATGCTTGCAAAAAATTATAGTGAAGAAAAAAATAAATTTTGGGAAACTTTAAAAAAACCTTACGCTACATTTGATAAAACGAATATCATACCAAAAATTACTATTTCAAAAACAGGCGACTATATTTTAAATGAGCAATAAACAAATGAGTTTTTCTTTTACTAAAAAAATAATTTTACTGGTTATTTCGTTTTCATTTATCGTTTCCTGTGGCTCTGAAGATGGCCAGGTTAATATTCCGAGTAATGTTTTAAATGAAGAAAAATTTACAAAGTTATTGGTAGATTTTGCTTTGGCAGAAAGCATCAGTAATATTAATGTAAAAAATATTCCTTCCGATAAAAGCGATTCTGTATATGCTTTTGATCCTTTAAAAGAAAATAATATATCGAGGCCGGAATATGATTCTTCTTTGGCTTTTTATTCAAAACATCCTTCGTTATATAAAAAAATTTATGAAAATGTATTGGTTGTTCTAAGCAAAATGCAGATTAAAAAAGATTCAGCTAAAGTTGATCAAGCTTCAAAGTAGCAAATTTCTCAAACTTACTGCCATTTAAATAAAGTATCAGATCCTGTTGATCATCGGATTGATAATTCATTGGTACAGCATCGAAATTACCATCCTGAAAAATTAATTTCTTTTCAAGAAGTCCGTCATTATTAAGTTTGTACAACATTAAATTAGAGCGCCACAAATTGGTTTCTTTTTTAAAACGGTGATAATTAAAATTATTAGGATCTTTTTTTAAATTTTGTGTTGACTCAAGAACCAAAACATGCAATTTATTATTATACATAAATGGTAATGCTTTTGCAATATTCTTAAAACGCGTTCTGCCCTGAAAAGAATAAATTTTTCGTGGAATTATTTTTTGATAAATAAGTTTTCCTGTACTTATATCACTTTTCCAGACAAGCAATTCTTTAAAATAATACTCCTCTACTCTTTCAGAAAGTTGGTATTCAAAATTATCCTGATCGAATTTTACAAAGTGCCTATACTCTTTTTCATTTGCTTCTTTGTAATCTGTGCCGTCATAAAAAGTAAGGCTTTCTTTTATCGTATCATCCAAAGGTGTAATTGTAGAATATACTTCTTGGGATAGATCTGTATTAAATTTTTGGTTTAAAAAATAAGTACTAATGCCATTATTATCTTGCTTGGAAAAATGTGCAACAACAGAAATATCCTTCTGCGAGGGACTCAGTCGTATGCTATTTAAACCAGATAAATTATTAATCGCCAAAGGCGTTTTTAAAAGGGTTGACGCGCCATTTAAATAACTTACAAGTGTAAGTGAATCAAAAAACAACACCGGCACCATCATTTGTGCGTGATTCATGTATTTGCGCTTGTAAGAGGCTATATGAGCCTTTGTTAAAACATAAAACAGATCTGCGCTTTCATTACTCTCAAAGGCAATTGAGAAGCCGGTGTTATCATTTTCAACCGGTAATTTTTTTGCCCAGGTGACTTTTCTTTTTTGAACGTCGAACAACAGGGCCAGTTTTTTAACGGCAAAATTTCCATACGTTTGCGAGCCAACAATTAAAATATTTTTGTTTGGTGTTTTTTTAAATTCAAAATTAATATCAGTAACACCTTTTTCTTTTTCGATGCTTGCCAGTTCAATAAAACCAGAGGCTTTGCCAAGGGTATCAACTATCTTTAAATAAATTGTTTTTTTAGAATTTAAATATTTTTCGAACAAAAAATAAATATGATAGTCGTATTCATATACCAAATAATCCAGTTTTTCATAATCAAACCAATTGGCATTTACACTGTCTAATTTTAAAGGTGTAAACGAGATTATTTCTGCGCTGGGTTTAGCTCTTCTCTCTATCGTAATATCATGTGCGGCTTTATTATACCGCATAAGAAAAAAATAACCCGGGTGATTATTAATAATAGCAAGCGGCACATTTTTTCTGTGCGCTTCAAAATTTCTGCTATAAGTTGCTTGAGAGAAAAAAGAAAAGCAATAACCAATTAAAAAAATAATTATTGCTGATCTGAACATGTTTTATTCTACCGTAACACTTTTTGCCAGGTTTCTTGGCTGATCTACATTACAGCCACGCATAACAGCAATATGGTAAGATAATAATTGCAATGGGATAACCGATATCAATGGCACTAAGAATTCATCTGTCTCCGGGATCTCAATGCAATAATCAGCTACACTTTTAACTTCAGTATCACCTGAAGTTACAACAGCAATAATTTTTCCTTTACGTGCTTTTACTTCCTGGATGTTACTTACCACTTTTTCGTAATTAGCGCCTTTTGTTGCAATTACAAAAACCGGCATCTCTTCATCTATTAAAGCAATAGGACCATGTTTCATTTCTGCCGCCGGGTAACCTTCAGCATGAATGTAAGAGATCTCTTTTAATTTTAACGCGCCTTCTAAAGCAACCGGGAAAGAAACACCACGGCCTAGATACAATGCATTACTAGTGTCTTTGTGAATGAATGCGATCTCGCGTAATTTATCATTTAGTTTTAATACTTCTTCAATTTTTGAAGGGATAGCTTCTATCTCATAACATAATTGGCGGTAACGACTTGCAGATAAAGTGCCGCGAACTTTTGCCATATGCAAGGCCATAAGCGTTAGTACCGTAACCTGTGCTGTAAAAGCTTTTGTAGAGGCAACCCCGATCTCAGGGCCGGCATGTGTATAACTACCGCCGTGCGTAGCGCGTGCAATAGAAGAACCCACCACATTACAAACACCTAAAACAGTTGCGCCTTTTGATTTTGCTAATTCAATGGCAGCTAAAGTATCTGCTGTTTCACCACTTTGAGAAATTGCAATAACAATATCGTCTTCAAAAATAATTGGATTTCTGTATCTGAATTCAGATGCATATTCTACCTCAACAGGTACGCGTGCAAATTCTTCAAATAAATATTCAGCTACAAGGCCGGCGTGCCATGAAGTACCACAGGCAACAAAAATAATACGTTTGGCTTTTTCAAATTTCTTTTCGTGATCAACAATGCCGCCCATTTTAATTTCACCTTCGTGAGCGTTTAATCTTCCACGCATGCTATCCAATACCGAACGCGGCTGTTCATAGATCTCTTTTAGCATAAAGTGATCATAACCACCTTTTTCGATAGACTCTATCTCTAAAGTTAATTCCTGAACGTAAGGTGTAACTTCTTTATCTTTTAAATTACGGATCTTTAATTCTTGTCCTCTTCTAAGTACTGCTACCTGCTCATCTTCAAGGTACACTACATTTTTTGTATATTCAATAATTGGTGACGCATCAGATGCAATAAAAAAATCGTCTGCTCCAATACCAATAACCATTGGGCTACCTTTTTTTGCAGCTACAATTGTATCAGGATCATTTTTATCTAACACAACAATTGCATAAGCCCCAATAACCTGTTTTAGCGCAGCTTGCACAGCGTGTCCCAGTTTCATCTTTTCGTGCTTTTGAATTTCTTCAATTAAATGAATAAGCACCTCAGTATCAGTTTGTGATAAAAATGTATGTCCGCGTTTTGTTAAACCTTCTTTGATCGCTGAATAGTTTTCAATGATCCCATTATGGATCATTACAAGGTCTTTGGTTTGAGAATAGTGAGGATGAGAGTTAACATCGTTTGGTTCACCATGTGTAGCCCAACGTGTGTGGCCAATGCCAATATTACCGGTAGTGACTTCTTCTTTTACGAATGAGAGCAGATCGCTTACTTTACCTTTACGCTTATATACATTAAGTGTTCCGGCTTTGTTGATCATAGCAACACCTGCGCTATCATATCCGCGATATTCTAAACGTTGTAATCCTTTAATTAAAATAGGGTAAGCTTCACGCTTGCCAATATATGCTACAATTCCACACATAATTTATTAATTCAAAAAGTTATTCTATCCTTTAAAAATACAAAATTTTATCCTATCATTTGCAAAAAACTAATTTCTTTTGCCGTTAAAAAACGGTGTTTTCCACGCGGAAGATCTTTTTTAGTAAGGCCTGCAAATACTACCCTGTCTAACTTTATTACATCATATCCAAGCTGTTCGAATAAACGTCGCACAATACGGTTTCGTCCGCTATGGATCTCAATACCGATCTCCTTTTTTCCTTCACCTACAAAAGCAAGATCGTCGGCTTTAACAAAACCATCTTCCAATTCAATTCCTTCAGTTATTGCTTTAAAATCTTCTGCTTTTAAGCCTTTATTTAAACTAACATGATACACTTTTTTAATGCCGAATTTTGGATGTGTTAATTTTGTTGTCACCTCACCATCATTTGTAAATAAAAGTAATCCTGTAGTATTCCTGTCTAAGCGCCCTACGGGGTAAAGACGCTCTTTACAAGCACCTTTAATCAGCTCCATAACGGTTTTACGTTCCTGCGGATCATCAACCGTGGTGATGTAATCTTTTGGTTTATTTAATAAGAGATAAACTTTGCGTTCGCTTTTAACAGGCGCATCACTATAAGTAACAACATCACCAGCCTTTATTTTATAACCCAACTGATCGATTACAACGCCGTTTACTTTTACAACTCCGCTTTGAATTAAAACATCGGCATCTCTGCGTGAAGCTATTCCTGCGTTTGAAAGGTATTTATTTAAACGCGTTAAACCATCGGCACTAGCTGTTTTCTTTACAAGGTCGGGTTTTTTAAATTTCTTTTTATCTCCATCATTTTTAGATGCGTTTGAAAATGTTTTACCATCTTCAAATTCATCAAATTTTACGCGCTTTGCTTTTTCTTCTTCCTCAAAACTTCTGCTGCTTTTGCGCTGGGGTTTTTTTTGATCTTTTTCAAATTTTGGAGAGTCGTTAAACTTTTTATCGAATTTTTTAAAGCCCGAATCCTTTTTATCTGCGCCAAAATCTTTTTTGAAAGGTTTTCTATCACCACCACTAAAGCTTTTACGGGGCTTATCGCCAAACTTAAAATCTTTTTTATATGGCTTTTTTTCTTCCGATCCTTCTACATTATCTTTTGGTTTATAATCGTATTTTGATTCTTTTTCACTGCCGTAACTTTTTTTCTTATAAGGTTTTTTCTCATCGGATGAGCCAAAACTTCTTTTTGGTTTATCGCTGTATTTAGATTCTTTGCTGAATGATTTTTTATCGTCAGAATTTCCAAAGCTTCTTTTTGGTTTATCATTGTAGCTGGAACCTTTATCAAAATCTCTTTTATATGGCTTTTTTTCTTCCGAATCGTTATAACTTCTTTTTGGTTTATCATTGTAATTTGAATCGCCAAATTCTTTTTTGAAAGGTTTTTTTCCTTTCCCACTGTAATTGCTTTTATAGGATCCTTTTTCTTCTGATCTCTCAAAATTTCTTTTTGGTTTTTCACCCCTTTCAGAAAATGAATCATTATCTTTTTTTGGCCTGGCGCTGTTCGATTCTTTGCTAAAAGGTTTGTTACCTGTTTTGCCTTTACTACCCTCTCCAGACCCTCTGT
>JBDSFC010000131.1:0-5941 GCA_039919745.1 Bacteroidia bacterium
GGGTTTAGCGAAAGCATCCTTCATCCACGTTTCTTTATAGTCGCCAGTTAACTTATAATAAACATGCTTCAGAAAAAAATAATCATTAAAATAATATTTAATATAATTTGAGTAAAATGTAATATTAGAAACGTTTGAACTAAGTGGGGTGTGGTTATATACCGGCCCTTGATAGAAACGGTGGCCATTATCTGTATTCTCAAGGATACCGTCATCAATAAGGATCACTACATTTTTTACTTCTTTTTGCTTATCAATTATCAGTTGTAGTTTCTTTTTAATATTCAGGACACTTTCTCCGGGGCAACCAAAATCAAAAAAAGTTTCATTGGTTTTTCCACAAGTATATTTCTTAAATGAGTGCGTTCTTGAGTTTCCAAAAATAAACGCAGATGGAGTGTTTGTTTCGTGTTCATTTAAATATTTCCTGATAACTATCATGTCTTCGCTTGTGGCTGCGAGACAATCGCTTTTGTAAATTATTCCAAATGGATCATCGACAACAAAGAATAATAAAAAAAATATTAACGGGCTACTAAATATAAATATGTTTACTATTAACTTTTTCAAAATTGAAAATAAATAAATTGGTTCTTTTCAAAAATACCGAAGAAGATGCTTCCATAAATAAGAAAAAAATACATTGAGTAACGTACAGGCTTACTTAATGAATGAAAGTATTGAACAATACTCCTTTCCTTTTGCTTCCACTCTATTAACATAACACCTGATACAAAAAGGAGTGATAATAAAAAAACACCCGATCCTTTATTTGCATAAAGTAATTTCAGTCTTGCCAGATCTGTATTACTAATAATATTGCTAAGTTGACTAAATACGTTGTTCTCTAACGATCCTATTATCTTAAAAGCTTGTTTAATATTATCAGCTCTAAAAAATATCCATGCAACTGTTATTAAACCAAATATTAAAATTCTTTTTAATGGCAAATATAATTTAAAGGTGCCAACTAATTTTTTAAGCTCATTTTCAATAACAATAAATGTACCATGCAAAAAACCCCAAAATATAAAGGTCCAGTTGGCACCATGCCAAAAGCCACTAATAATAAAAACTATGAACTGGTTTATTTTTGTTCTTGCTTTTGATATTCGGTTCCCTCCTAATGGTATATATAAATAATCTCTGAACCATGTAGACAAAGAAATATGCCACCTACTCCAAAATTCGGTGATCGATCTTGAAAAATAGGGCATTTTAAAATTGATCATAAGGTCGAAGCCCAATGTTTTAGCAGTACCAATAGCAATATCTGAATATGCAGAGAAATCGAAATATATCTGAAGAGAAAAGAAAATACAAGCAATAATTACCGGTATGCCTTCATAATTCAACTGGTGATCAAATACCTCATTAACATAGACCGCCAATCTATCTGCCACTACAACTTTTTTAAACATACCCCACGCTATCATCTTCATGCCATTTACGATGTTTGCATATGAAAATTGTTTTTTTTCGTGAAACTGGTGCAAAATATTTTGCGGTCTTTCAATTGGCCCGGCAACCAATTGTGGATAAAACATAACATATAATGCGTAGATACCGAAATGTTTTTCTGCTTTTTGATTTCCACGATAAACTTCAATTGTATAGCTCATTGCCTGAAAAGTATGAAAGGAAAGGCCTATAGGTAATAAGATCTTAAGAAAAGGTAAATTGGCACCGCCAGCCTCATTTATATTATCAATAAAAAAATTGTAATATTTAAAAACAAAAAGCACACCTATATTTGCGATCAAACTTATAATCAAATAATACTTTCTCTTTCTCCCAATAGCTTTAGCTATAAGGAGGCCGGCAAAATAATCAATAATTATAGTTCCAAATAATATTAATATATAAACCGGAACAAATGCCATATAAAAAACACAACTGCTTGCCAGTAAATGAAACCAACGAAATTTATGGGGTAACAAATAATATACCGGGGTTACGATCAAAAAGAAAAGTATGAATTGTAACGAATTAAAAAGCATTGGTTCGGCCGGAAGCGTTTAATGAAAATAATCGCAAAGATTTTAGTTTAATAATATTGAGTAGAACGATGGCCTTAACAAAAGTGTCAATTACTAATAATTTAAGATAAAGGAAAGGTCCGATCCTGTTTTCTTTTTTATTTAAATTCTTCTCCGAAACTCTTTTAAAAATAATATCGACTGACCTGTTAATAGCATATTTCAGAAACCAATTGTAAGATTTTTGCCCTAATTCTTTGTATTTTTCTTGATCTTTTAAAATTTTATCCAACCCTTCAAATACTTCTTCTTTTGTTGTGGCATTGAGCATAGGGTATAATGCCGGTGATCTTGACAAAAATTCCGAATCATTTCTATTGCCAATAAAAGCAACTTTCATAGCTAAGATCTCATAAACTGCTCCGTATGAGAACCAACTTCTTCCTAACTCACCAACACCCACGTCGCAAAATTTAATTACTCCTAAAAGATCTTTGCGTAAAGATTTAGGGAACCAGATCACATGTTGAGTAATACCTAAATCGTCTATTAGTTTTTTTGTCTGTTCAACATCCTCGCCATATTCCAACAATAATAACTTGCATTTTTTTTCGAGATTATTTTCGACAAGCGATTTAAAACCTTCCATTAGGAGATCATTTGCTTTATAATGCAAATTGGCTTTATCACATGTCCACGACTGTCGGCAATGCTGAATAATTACAAAATCATTTTCCTTTTTTATTCTGTTTATTTGATCGGAAAATTTTGACTTCAAAAAATATTCTTCAGAATACTGCTTCATATATAGAAAAGGTAAAGCAGGTATTCTATCTATTTTTTCCATTTTTAATTTTGGAAGAAATCTTTCGAAAAACTCATTTGCCGGATCCATTGAGACACAACCAACCAGTGGCAAAGCCCACTTTTGATATTTCGTACAACGCCATGATTCTATCCTGAATATCTCGGGCAAACCTTTATAATTTCCCATTTTTCGGTATGGGTAATCAAACAGGTCTCCTCCTGCAGGAAAAAAAATATCTAAAGTCATCCTGGCTTTTAAAAAATACGCGGGTGAATAATCAGTTCCTATAATAAAATCAAACGGCTTAAATTTCTTTTTGATCTCGTTTGAAGAAACAGCATAAAAATTTTGATGATGCCACCCCAGTTCAACAATTTCAACATTATCAACGCTGTCAAACACATCTGCAGAGGGCAAAAAGTGCTGAAATTCCTCCAATAAAAATAAGGTAACTTTATGGCCCTCGTCTGCTAAATATCTTGCGATCGGAAACATCGCATTATTTATATTACCAACACAAGCAATCTTCAATTTGCTTTTTTCCATTCCACCTGTTATGCTAATAATTTTTTATCGGGAAAATTTATTAAAACCCCGAAATCTTTTTTCTGGTAAACAACCATGCTCCCAATTGCAATTGCATTTGCGCCCCCTTGTTTAATCCCCGCAATTAAATGTTCTATATTACCTGCGCCACCATGAGCAATAACAGGTACTTTTGAAATTGAAGTAACTTTCTTAATTAATTCAATATCTAAGCCATTCCAGGTACCTTCATTGTCCACGCTGGTAATAAGTATTTCGCCTACGCCTGCCTCTTCGAGTTTTTTAACCCATTCTTCAATCGTATACTTATGTTTGTTATTGGCAGAATTTGATACCACCTGGCTTTTGCCAAAAAAATTCTTTTTCACATCTATAACACCTATCACTGCTTGCGCACCATAAACATCTGCAATTTGAGTAATTAAATTCAAGTTAGAGTGCAGCGCGCTGTTAATAGCTACTTTTTCGATACCGATATTATAAATTCTTTGTGCCTGCTCAAATGTTTTAATTCCTCCTCCGTATGCTAAAGGCATAAAACATTCGTTAGCGATCTCCGCAAGTAATTTGTAGTTTGGCTCCCTATTTTTAGGTGTTGCTTCAATGTCCAAAAAGAGCAATTCATCCACTTCTTTTTCGTTAAAGATCCTAACAGTATTAATTGGATCGCCAATATATTTTGGATTTTTAAAATTTACAGTTTTAACTAACCCATTATCTTTTAGTAATAAGCACGGTATATGACGAACAAGAAGCATTATAGTTTTGAAAAATTAGTTAGTAACTGCATACCATATTTATGGCTTTTTTCAGGGTGAAATTGTGTTCCGTAAACATTTTCATTTTGAATGGCTGAATCAAAATCGCCGCCATACTCGGTTCTTAGAATGGAGTTATTGTTATTATCGCAAACTACTTTATATGAGTGAACAAAATAAAAGCGATGTTCTGGTGTAAAGCCTTCAGTTAATTTACTGGGCGTATTAACTTTTACAAAATTCCAACCCATGTGCGGAATTTTTAGATCAGATGTTTCTTCAAATTTAAATTTTATAGTTTTTGCCGGTACAAGATCCAATCCGTTAAGCAGACCCTCTTCACTACCCCGCGTTAATAACTGCATACCTAAACAAATACCCAAAAAAGGGATCTTATCTACTTTGGCTTTATGAACCAAAACAGTTCGCAAATTTAACTCGTCTATCTTTTGAATTGCAGAATCGAAAGCACCTACACCTGGTAAAAGAATTTTTTCCGCCGCTTCAATTTCCTTTATATCGGATGTAATTTTACTTGGTACATTAATACGCTTAAGCATATTTTGTACCGAACCTAAATTCCCTAAACCGTAGTTAATAATAGTTATCATTTAGCGTGTTCGACTGGAAAACAATATTTCATGTAAAAACTTTTTGGAACCAGGTTGGCTTTATAAAGGACTTTAAACAAAGGGCGTAACCGTTCGAACAGTTTTTTGTAAGTTGGGTATTCGTACCAGTACTTTGGCGGAGCTTTCATGATCTTTTCAAACTCCGCATCACTAAAATTTATTCGTTTTTTAATATAATCCACTAATCCTTCTTCTATAAATGGAGGAGTTTCGTAATATTCTTTAATCGCGATGTCCCTATTTAATTTTCCATTTCTAACTTTTGCACTCAATGTATTATTTCTTAGATCCGTATCAAATTTTAATGGATTATAAACACTATGGTAAAAAGCGGTAATTCTATTCTCTAAGTGATGTCCTCCATAGTCTTGCCATCCATATTTTTCTTTTAGTAAAGCTTTAGCATCCTCTTTATTATAGTTCATATACCAGAAAGGTCTGATCTTTTTGATCCTTTTTACCGCTATCCATTTCATAAAAGTTAAGAAAGGCATATTTGGATATGTATTCATTTTTATCTTACCAAACTTTTTATGGATAGATGAAATATATTTTCCATCAAAATAATTTTTTCCAAGTGGGGTAATTCCTTCTTCTTTAAAAGAGTGGCCTTCGAATATATATTTAACTCCATATTTATCTGCTGCGCGATATAATGTTTCTGCCAAAGCTATATCTGTTGAAGCATCGAGCTCAGGAACACTAGCATAAAAAAAAGACCTGAAAATATCATCCACTTCAAGATTATCAACTACATGCGTGTACAAATCAATATTTAATTTTGAAATGATATTTGTAATATTTTGTGTAGCTACGGCCGTATTATATGTATTATCATAATGAACTGCTAATGGCCTTAATCCATTTTCAATTGCCCAATGTAACATAAAAGACGAATCGGTACCACCGCTAACTCCAACAACACAATCATACTTCTTATTTTTTCCTTGTAATTTTATTTCAGCAATAATGTCAGCTAATATTTTTTCGCCTTTAGCGTTACCCGTTCCATATTCTAAAATTAGATCCTCTGTCATTTTACAATAATTGCAAACTCCATCTTTATCAAAATAAATTGCAGGTACTGAATTATCATAAATACATTTAGTACAAATTTTATAATCTGGCGACAATTTTCTGTCCTTTATAGGCTTCATCTTAAATTAATTTTGCCGGATTACCGGCTATTTTACTTCCTTCACTAAAGGAAGAGTTGAT
>JBDSFC010000079.1:0-3749 GCA_039919745.1 Bacteroidia bacterium
CCGTCGTGTTTATCTATCATAACACCGCCGTAAACGAATGAGGCGCCTTGCACAGCAAACTGTTCTATCTTACCCATGCCTCTGCCAAGCCATGCAAAAAAGCTGGTTATAAAAGGAACTTTAAGAACCAATACCGCAATTAAAATTTGTAATGCCAGACCGCTAAATACCAAGCGTAAATTAATAGCACGCCTGTTATTCGACATCAGAACGGCAATACCAAAGATCACAATAATGCCTATTATACCGGTAAATCTATCCATGTTTAAATTATGTACCAAAATACTAAAATATAAATTGTAACCAAAGTGAATGTTATTAGTTATTTATCTAAAAGGGGGGAAAAATGAGTCGTGCAATAACAGTTCTTATTTTAATAATGAGTTTGCAGATACAGGCAAAGCATCAAAAAATGAATTTGCAAAAAGCCATTGATCTAAAATTAATTAAGACTGAAGCTAAGAGCCTTGGAGGTTATCAGGGATTTTGTATAAAAATGAATTTAAAGAACTTAACCAGTGATTCGTTGATCGTTATAATTGAAGCGGGAAGAAGGTTGAATTCTTTAGATGATAAGAACCAGGATATTTTAATTACGCAGCAAGAGATAATTGCAATGATGAAACTTGAAGAAAAAGCATTTAATGTAAAAGGTTATTGTTGCCAGGCTAATAACCATTCGCCATTTGCAGGTGCAAAATATGATGTAAATAAATTAGCCGATAGTAATTTGGTGAGCTTAGCAAGATATTTAAATGCTTCTAAATTTGAACCTAATGTTGAACAGCAGGCTATATGGGCAATAAGTGACAAAAAACCTTCTGCAAATATTGCTTCTGTTAACGATTCATTGTTATTACCATTAAAACAATTGGTAGCAAATTTAAAAGGCGAAAAATTACCTTGGTATTCGATGATAACAAAAACGGTTCTGTATGCAGGAGGTGATATGAAGACTTACCCTCTTTATTTGAGAGGAAAATTAAATTATTCAAATGATAAAGAAGATTATGTATCGTTATATGTTTTTGATGAAAAAGGATTGCCTGTTTGCGAAATAAAAAGTCAGTGGTTATTGCCTTGTATAAATAAAGATTATGAATTAAATATTCCTGTAAAAGGTTTAGCAAAAGGCAAATATAGCATAGAACTAAAAACTCCCGAAAAGCAATTGGCTAAACAGGAGTTTGAAATATAATAAAGCGCAGATTTCGCAAATAACACAGATTAATTTTAATTTATAATCTACTTGAATTAGCGCAATTTGTGGCTAAAAATTATCAGGCTTTAAAAAGTGGGTATTTGACCATCATGGTATTTACCTTCTTTTTAATTTTTGCTAATTCTTTTGGATTGTCTTTGTTCTTTAAAACTTCATCAATTAATCCAACGATCTTTAAACATTCTTTTTCTTTTAAACCACGTGTTGTAATTGCAGGAGAACCAATACGAATACCGGAAGTAACAAAAGCAGATTTATCATCAAATGGCACCATGTTCTTATTTACAGTAATATTAACCTGTTCAAGTGCAGCTAATGCTTCTTTGCCTGTTAAATTTTTATTTCTAAGATCAATTAAGAACATGTGATTATCTGTGCCTTTAGAAACAATGTTGTAACCAAGGTCCATAAATCCTTTTGCCATTGCCTGTGAATTTTTTACTAATTGAATACAATAATGCATGTAATCATCAGTTAACGCTTCGCCGTATGCCACAGCCTTTGCAGCAATAACATGTTCTAACGGACCACCTTGTATTCCCGGGAACACAGCCATATCCAACATGTTGCTCATCATTTTTGTTTCGCCTTTAGGCGTTTTTTCACCAAATGGATTTTCAAAATCCTTACCCATCATGATCATTCCACCGCGTGGGCCACGTAATGTTTTATGTGTTGTTGTTGTTACAATATGACAATGTGGTAATGGATCATTTAAAATTCCTTTTGCAATTAAGCCGCTTGGGTGAGAGATATCGCCAAATAAGATCGCGTCCACCATGTCTGCAATTTTGCGTAAACGCTCATAATCCCAATCGCGCGAATAAGCGCTGGCACCACAAATGATCATTTTTGGTTTTTCTTTTTTAGCAGTTGCTTCTAACGTATCGTAATTAATTAAGCCGGTTTCTTTTTCAACACCGTAAAACGTTGGGCGATATAATTTGCCCGAATAATTTACGGATGCACCATGCGTTAAATGTCCGCCATGCGATAGATCAAGACCAAGAATAGTATCGCCTGGCTTTAAACACGCTAACATCACAGCGGCATTTGCTTGCGCGCCGGAGTGCGGTTGCACATTTACCCATGCAGCACCAAATAACTCTTTTGCACGATCTATTGCCAGTTGTTCAACTTTATCAACTACCTCGCAGCCACCATAATAACGTTTAAATGGTAAGCCTTCGGCGTATTTGTTAGTTAACACACTTCCCATAGCTTGCATAACCTGGTTGCTGACGTAATTTTCGCTGGCAATTAATTCAATACCTTCTGTTTGACGGTGTAGCTCTTCTTTAATTAATTTAAAAATGGCAGTGTCTTTTTTTATCATGATTGTGTAGATTTTGGATATAATTTTTCAGAGGCAATTAATATTAAGCAAATTATTGGTGATTGTGCAATTCCTAATAACCAACGACTAACGGTGTATTCATCATCCTGTAAACGACCATTTATAAAGTAACCGTATGCCATTGCTATTGCCGCTAAAGATAATAAAATGAGATAAGAGTAAATAAGAAATTTTAATAATATTTTTTGTTCGGTTAAATTTTTCAGGGCAAAATAATTAGCGCAAAAAAACACTATAAGCCAGCCAAAGGTTAAAAAATATTTAGAATAATAGAGTGTTTTGTAGGAAAAATGATCAAATACCATCATTATGGAGGGGATGGGCAGGTTTGTATGGTTATAATATTTCTGGAACATAATATTGTTGAGGTTCACAAAAAAAAATTCCCGGAAATAACCAAGGCAACCGAATAAAATAAGAAACAAAACAAGCTTTTTAATTTTCATGGCCGGCTTGTTTTTTTATAGAAAATTTATTTACCCATATCATCCATAACAGGAAGATGAAAGAGTATACCAAAAAAGTAAAAGTGTATGTATGATTAAAATTTAGATATTGGGGATAGTAATAAGCAATCAATACTAATGCTATTACACGCAAAATATTTAAGATGTGAATTGCTACAATCCCTAAAGGGATAAACCATAATTTATTTTTTAATTTTCCAGGGTAAGCAATAATAAATACAGAAAATAATGAGAATAGAGTTATGGCGTTACAATTAGATCCAACCCAAACACCATTAGATCCATCAATTCCAATCACTTGGTAATCGCGATCCTGAAGCACTGTAAAAGTTGTGTAACCAATATTTTTTAAAATGAAGTTTACCGATTGAATAATGGAACCAATAAATTTTTGATCGTAAAAAGTATATTTTTTTACAATAAACTGATAGACTAAATAAAGTAAAAGGTAAAGAAGACCAGCAGTAAAAACGAATTTAATAAAGGCATTTTGTTTAAATACAGCCCTCATGAAACCAGGAAACTTAAATGATTGATTTATTTTTTTTTCTGGCGTCAACTAATTTTTTTGCGCCATATGCAGCACCCGCAGCAATCAAAAATGTTACTCCACCATCAATTGGAATGCAAGGTGGTGGCCAGCAACCCGGAGAGCCTGAAGGAGGCGGAGGAGGCGCTGATAATAATATCTGGTTACCAGATA
>JBDSFC010000153.1:0-2570 GCA_039919745.1 Bacteroidia bacterium
TCTAAATAAGAACGAACCTAATAAACCACGCACTTGTTTACGCACTTCGCCAACTGCTGCTTCATCAATTGTTTCAAAAACAGTTTTCTTTGGATCTAATTTTTCTTCCTGATCTTGTTCAAAATAACCCATCATTACACTGTGGCCTAATTGCACAGTACCATCATGCTCTACTTTCTTAGCGATCATTTTCATCATGGTAGATTTACCTTCACCATTTCTTCCAACTAAACCTATCTTCTCACCTTTTGTGATAATAAATTCTGCTCCCGAAAAAATATGTTTTGGTCCGTAAGATTTGCCAGCGTTCTCAACCGTCAACACAATTTTACCGCTATGCGCCGGCGCTGGAAAACGGAAGTTCATGCTCATGTTATCAGCATCATCAACCTCAACAATTTCCATACGATCCAACTTTTTTATTAACGATTGCGCGAAAGCTGCTTTACTGGCTTTAGCACGGTATTTATCAATCAACACTTCTGTTTGATTAATAATTTTTTGCTGATTCTTTGCAGCATTCTCTTGTTGCTCTTTACGCTCAGCACGTAAAATTAAATAACGGCTGTAATTTGTTTTGTAATCGTAAATTTTTTGATTAGAAATTTCTATCGTACGATTTGTTACAGCATCCAAAAAAGTTTTATCGTGACTGATCAACATTACCGCACCCGGAAAAGTTTCCATGAATTCTTCCAGCCACATAATTGCTTCAATATCTAAGTGATTGGTTGGCTCATCTAACAATAAAATATCGGGGCGTTGTAATAATAATTTCGCTAATTCAATACGCATACGCCATCCTCCGCTAAATTCAGCAGTCTGGCGATCAAAATCTTTTCTGTCGAAACCTAAACCTTTAAGGATCTTTTCAATTTCTTCGCGTCGGTTACCCGCGCCCAACATATCCAAACGCGCATATACATCAGTTTGCTCTTCAATTAATTTTGCATACGAATCGCTTTCGTAATCGGTACGCGTTTCTAAAAGATGGTTGATCTCGTTAATGCGTAATTCTAAATTCTGAATTTCTTCGTAAGCCGTTTCAGTTTCCTCAAAAACACTACGGCCATGCTGATGGATCATATCTTGTGGCAAATAACCGATCTTGCAGCTTTTTGGCATAGAGATTTCGCCCTTTGTAGGATTTTGCTGACCTGATAAAATTTTAAGCAAAGTAGATTTACCTGCGCCATTTTTTCCGGCAAGACCAATTCTATCTTTTGGATTTATTAAAAAGGAAATATTATCGAAAAGATTAAAACCCCCAAAACTTACTGTAACACCGTTAACCGAAATCATTATTCAAAAAATTATTAAGCCGCAAAGATAGGCTAATTTTAAGAGATTTTAATACAATAAATGCAAATAAATGGTACGCTGATAACACAGATCGAGCAGATGTTCGCTGATTTTTATCTGTGCTGATCATATAAATCAGTGTTATCTGCGTTCCATCAACTCAGATCGTAATTGATCTCAACCAACTTATCCATTTCCAATAAGAAAGTATCGTTAATTTCTATCTTACTTTTTTTAGAGAACAATTTTACATTTTGATGTTGTTCTTCATCTTCCACATAAAACTCAACAGAGCTTTTGCCTGCATTATTGGTCATTAAAGCCTCAAGCTTATTGATAAGATTATCGTTAACATTTGCCAGCTTCACTTTCATGCGAATTAAATTAAAGGCATTTGTTTTTACATCATCCAGCAATTCAATTTTGCTGATCTTGATCTCAAGACTACCGGGCTGATTGTAACGCTCTGCCACCTTTGCTTTAACAAAAACGAACAAACCTTGTACCATGTATTTATTATATTCTACAAAGTCTTTTCCAAACAACATCAATTCAGTGCTGCCAAAATAATCTTCAACAATTAATTTACCAAAAGCGTTACCTGTTTTGCTGGTGCGGTTTTCAAAGCCGGTAATAATGCCACCAAAAACAACTTCGCGATTTTTAAATGGTTCTAATCCTGCTTTTAATTGTGCGCAATTAGCGGTGCATTTATGTTCAATAACTAATTTATACGGATCTAAAGGATGGCCGCTGATAAAAAACCCTACCACTTCTTTTTCTCTGCTTAATTGCTCTAAAGCATTCCATGGCTCGGTTTTAGGTAGTTGCGGTTCTGAAATTTCCACCTCATTTTCTTCTCCAAATAAACTTCCCTGCGAATCATCATTACCAGTATTTTTTTGGTTACCATAACGGATCATACGATCAGTTAATGTTTGTCCATCAAGATCTAAATTAAAAAACATAGAGCGGGTAATATTTTCAAAACTATCAAAGGCGCCTGATAGAGCTAAACCTTCAATGCTTTTTTTACCCATCGATTTACTGTCTAATCTTGCAGCAAGATCAAATACATTTTTAAACGGGCCATTGGTATTTCTTTCTTCAACAATAGCGTTTACCACATTCTCGCCAACGCCTTTAATACTGGCCATTCCAAAGCGAATATCACCATTTGGCATTACAGAGAATTTTCCAAAACCTTCATTAACATCCGGACCTAAAACTTTTAATCCGGCACGTTTACATTCTTCCATAAAAAAAGT
>JBDSFC010000220.1:0-2654 GCA_039919745.1 Bacteroidia bacterium
GGCAACATAGTTGTGGTTACGGCAGCAATTGTAGTTGCAACAACTACGGGCACTTCAGGTTCATCCGGTAAATAACTAAGTGTTTTTGTTACGCCACTTTCATTTACTTTTACATCAATTTGCTGTCCCTCCACTTCTTTTTTCACCCCATTTTCTATGTAAAAAAATTTGTGATGTAATATGTACGGGCCTGTTGTGGCGGGCGTTTTTAATTTGAACGAAACAATAAATTCAGCTTCGGCAGGAATGGTAACCCAAACAATTTTAGCGCGGTTTTTTTCAAAAGTAAAATAACCTGTTTTACTGTTCCCTTCGGTAGCTTCAAAACCTTCCGGCAATTCCATTTCATACTTTGAAAAGTTACCGATAGTACCTTTGTTTATTTTAACCTCAATTTTTAATATCACAGCAGGCGCAATAGCAGGAGGTATATTTGTAACCATGGTCACCTGCGCGTTTTGTGTTAAACTAAACACCAATAAAAAAACGAGAAAATAAAAATGCTTCATAATGGATGATTTTAAACAAAGGTATAAAAAGGAAGTAAAATATATGATTTATCTTAATAAATTTGGCCTCCGGAAATGAGATCGTTTTTTTGCTTTTGCTGCTTTTTATTTTTACATCATTGTGTAACCGCACAGGTTATAAATATAGAAAGCAAACGCTTTTTAAAAGACACCAATGGTTTTATAGGTAAGGCTGATATTAATTTTAATATCAACCAAAATACCAGCCAGGTAATTTCTTTAGGCATGAATATTCATAGCCAGTATGTGCATAATAAACACAGGATCTTAGCCATTGGCGATCTCGCGTTTATAAAAGCCGGCAAGCAGGATTTTGTTAACTCGGGTTATCAGCATTTCAGGTATAACTATAAACTTACTAAAATACTTACCTGGGAAGCATTTGTGCAAGCTCAGTACAACCGAGTTCTTTTGCTTGACAGGCGTTATCTTGCAGGAACAGGGCCAAGGTTCAAATTAATAAAACAAACCAATTTCAGGGCGTATACGGCTGTTTTGTATATGTATGAATACCAAAGTCAGAATAACGATTCTATTGAAAATTATAATAACCGTATCAGTTCTTATTTAACATTGAGTGTAAGTTCAAAAAAGGTTGAATTTACGTCGACAACATTTTATCAGCCTAATCTTGCCAATTTTAATGATTACAGGATCGCAAACGATTCTTCTTTTGAAATAATCATTACCAATCATTTTAATTTCAGGGTGGGTTTTAATTTACTCTACGATACCAAACAACCAATAGGTATTCCGGCACTTACTTATATTCTAAAGAACGGATTGAGTTATAAGTTTTAGCAGATCAAGGGCATAAAAAAAGCCGCTTTTAAAAGAGCGGCTTTTTTTAATTTCATTTATAATTTATTTCTTAAAATCAACTTTGTAAGAAATACCTTTTATTGTGATAGAACCACTGTTATCGCAAGGAGTTCCTTCAGTACCATAATCAATTGCTCTTGGTTCTTTACCAGCTGAAGTAGTGAAAGAAGCAACACCATCAATAAACGGATGGAATTCAGAATTAATGATAGATACAGTTGGAGTTGTTATCACACCTAATACTTTATCAGGTGAGCAAGTATAATTTCTTACCAATGGTTTTTCTGTACTAATAGTGTATGTGTAAGGATAGTTACCCGGAGTAACACCACCAAATGCACCTTCGTATTGAACAATAGCTGCAGTCCAAGAAATTGCAGTTAAGTTATTTGGATTTAATTGAGCTGTGTTTACTAAAGTTTTAGTTAACCCGCCTAACCATACCATTTTTTGAGTAGGATCAAGAATATTCTCGATCTTAAAATAACCATCAATTTTCCATTTTAATTTAGTTGTTTGTGGATTTGGGTTAGCAGAAGTTGATAAATTACTAATCCTTACAGAACCCACAGTTGTTGAAACTGAATCATCAACTCTCCATCCGTCAACCTCGTAATTGTTTAAAGTAATAATTCCCTGGAAACCATAATCACGATAATAATTAGAGTTACCACTAACTGTATAGGTCATAACAATAGAACCGTTACGAACTTTACCATCTAAACATTTTGTATTATTAAAGGTTACTGACGCTGATTGTGGGAATACAGTGTTATTTACAACAGTGATCGTTCCTGTTGAACCCGGAGCAGGGGCTATAAATTTAGGATAAGAATTCTCACCTAAAAAGCCAGCGATCATATCAATATCAGTTACAATCGTATTGGCGTATGAAGCGTCAATAGAAGTTTGAAATTCTTTATCAGCCACAGGTGGCTCAGTTGTTTTTTTATTACAGCTTGTAACGAAAATAGCCGAAGCTGCTAAAATTGAAAAACCTAAAGTAATTTTTTTCATTTTGATAAATAGTTTTGAAATAATTTGTTGCAATTTAGCAAAAATATTTGAACCAACAAAAAATGTTAAAAAAATGCTAGTTTTTCCTAATTGTAAAATAAACCTGGGACTCAATATTACAGGCAAAAGGCCGGATGGATTTCATAATATCGAAACCGCATTTTATCCTGTTACCTGGTGCGATGCCCTTGAAGTTATTGATGCTCAGAGGAGTCCTGAGCCTTTTGTTCTGGAGGAAAGTGGTATTTTAATTATCGGTAAAAAAGAAGATAACCTGATATTTAA
>JBDSFC010000222.1:0-2902 GCA_039919745.1 Bacteroidia bacterium
ATTGATCCTCAAACACAACAGCCAAAACGCAGCCAGGAACAAGCTAAAAAAACAGCTGATAGTCTCTTGGTTTTAATTAAAGAGAAAAAAGTAACTTTTGATACATTGGTAAAAACTATCAGCGAAGATGGCGGAAGCAAAACCAATGGTGGAGATTACGGTTGGTTTGATGAGAACAAAGGTTTTGTTCAACCATTTAAAGATGCAGGTTTAATGGGTACTAAAGGAAATATTTCTGTTGTACCAACACAATTTGGTTACCACATTATTGAAGTGTTAGATGTAAGTAAAACACGTCACAACACTTATAAAGTAGCACAGATCTTTAAATTAATAGCACCAAGTGATGAAACAAACCAAAATATTTTTGCACAAGCCAATCAATTTGCCGGTGAAAATAATACAGGAGAATTATTTGATAAAGCAGTTGATGTTAAAAAATTAACCAAACGTATTGGTGATAATGTTAAAGAAGGCGATCGTCAATTAGCAGGTTTAGATGCCGCAAAAGATATGATCAAATGGGTTTATACAGCTAAAAAAGGTGATGTAAATATTTTTACTTTCACAGACAGACATGTAGTTGTTAAAGTAGCAGGTATTAAATCAAAAGGTGTTTTACCTTTAGAAGATGTAAAAGATGAAGTAAGAGTTTTAGCTATTAAAGATAAAAAAGCGCAAACATTCATCACTGAATTTGGTGCTTCTAAAAATGTAGACGAGATAGCTTCAAAATTAAAACTGGAAGTAAAAAAACAAGAAAACTTAGCTTTAGCAAGTCATAATATTGAAGGGTTAGGCCATGATGATATCATGATGGGTACAGCTATTGGCACAAAAGCAGGCGCTACTACAAAAGCGATTGCAGGAGATAATGGTGTTTTTGTTTTATCTGTTGTTAGTGTGAATGAAGGCAAGTTACCTGAAGATCTTAAAATGCAGAAAATGCAAATGGAACAGGCAACTGGCGGAAGAGCAGATTACGAAGTATTTAACGCTTTAAAAGAGATCGCGAATATTGAAGATCACAAATCGCGGGTAGACTAATAAAATTTTAAGATCCCCTCTTTAAACAGAGGGGATTTTTTATTTAAACTCATTTTATTTTTAAAATTCTATTGATGACCATCCAGGAAATTATTACCGAAATTGAAAATTTTGCGCCCCTCGCCTACCAGGAGGATTATGATAATTGTGGACTGATCACCGGCCAAAAGAACCAGGAAACTACAGGTACACTTTTGACTTTAGATTGTACTGAAGAAGTAATTGATGAGGCCATAAAAAATAAATGCAATTTAATTATAGCCCATCATCCTATTTTATTTAGCGGTTTAAAAAAAATAAACGGTAATAATTATGTTGAAAGAACCATTATTAAAGCCATACAAAATAACATTGCTATATACGCCTGCCATACCAATCTTGATAATGTAAAACAAGGTGTAAACAAAAAACTAGGTGATAAATTGGGGCTAAAGGATCTGCAGATCCTTGCGCCAAAAACCGGGATTTTAAAAAAACTGATAACCTTTGTACCTGAAAGCCACCATCAGGCTGTGTTAGATGCCTTATTTAATGCTGGGGCTGGCCATATTGGTAATTACAGCCATTGCAGCTTTACCCTTGAAGGAACAGGTACATTTAAAGGAAACTCAGATACCACGCCCTTTGTGGGCAAACCAAACGAATTAAGTACCGAAAAAGAACTGAGAATAGAAACTGTTTTTGAATCGGATAAAGAATCCCGGATCATTTCATCACTTCTAAAAGCCCACCCTTACGAGGAAGTAGCATATGATATTTATTCCATTGCCAATAAACACCAGCAAATTGGTAGCGGCATGGTAGGAGACCTGGAAAAAGAAATGAGTGAGGATGTTTTTTTAGCGCATGTTAAAAAAAGTTTATTAAGCGGTTGCTTAAAACACACAAAAAAGCCCGGAAAAGTCATAAAAAAGGTCGCAATTTGTGGCGGAAGTGGTCGTTTTTTGTTGAAAAATGCCATAAATAGTGGCGCAGATGCTTATATAACCTCAGATTTTAAGTATCACGAGTTTTTTGACGCCGAAAATAAAATCCTGTTGGTTGACGCCGGGCACTTTGAAACAGAGCAATTTACCCCCGAAATTTTTTATGAGATTATTCAGAATAAATTTCCTACATTTGCAATCCGTTTATCAAAAACAAACACAAATCCGGTAAACTATTTTTAAGAACATGGCTGCAAAAATTAAAGAAAAAATTGACGCTTCGGTTGAAGGAAAACTAAAGTCACTTTATCAGTTACAATTAATTGATAGTAAGATCGATAAATTAAAAACAGTTAGAGGAGAATTACCTTTAGAGGTAAGCGATCTTGAAGATACAGTTTTAGGTTTAGAGACCCGTCTAAAAAATGTAGAAGAAGAAGTTGCAGAACTTGAAACGACCTTGAACGAAAAGAAACAAGCCGTTAAAGATTTCCAGGCAAATATTAAAAAATACGAACAACAACAAGGTAAAGTTCGTAATAACCGCGAGTACGATGCGATTACAAAAGAAATTGAATTTCAGAACTTAGAAATTCAGTTAGCTGAAAAACGTACCAAAGAAGCAAAAGCAAGCGTAATTATCAAAACTGAATTACTTGAAAAAAGTAAAATAGAATTTGAAGAAAGAAGCAAAGATCTTAAAGCAAAGAAAGGCGAGTTAGATGAGATCATTGCTGAAACTGAAAAAGAAGAAAAAGAATTAGTTAAAGACAGCGAACAAGCTGCTGCGCAAATAGAAGACCGCTTATTAAACGCTTACAGACGTATACGTGCCAATTCACGTAACGGTTTAGCGGTTGTAGCAGTTGAGCGTGATGCTTGCGGCGGATAGAATGCGGCTCACTTGCTTGGGGGATTTTGTCTCTGAC
>JBDSFC010000250.1:0-3754 GCA_039919745.1 Bacteroidia bacterium
TATAATTTAATTTAATTCGTTCGCCTGTTCCATAGCTTCCACCGGTCCAACCAGTATTGATCAACCAAACATGAATTGAAGTGTCTTTTAACTTCTCACCTAATAACTCTGCATATTGTGTTGGATGAAGAGGTAAAAAAGGTTTTCCAAAACAGGCTGAAAAAGTAGTCTGAGGTTCAGTAATCCCGGCTTCAGTTCCTGCTACTTTTGCTGTGTAACCCGAAATAAAATGATACATAGCTTGCCCCACAGTTAATTTGGAAATAGGGGGCAATACACCAAAAGCATCAGCGGTTAAAAAGAAAATATTTTTTGGCGTTTTGCCAATGGATGGTTCAACGGAATTATCAATAAAATGAATTGGGTAAGCTGCCCTTGTATTCTCAGTACGTTTTACATTATCATAATCAACAGTTCCGGTATACTTATGGAATTCTACATTTTCTAACAAAGTACCAAATTTGATTGCACTGAAAATTTGCGGCTCTTTTTCTTTGCTCAAATTAACACACTTCGCATAACAACCACCTTCAAAATTAAAAACAGAGTCATCATCCCAGCCATGCTCATCATCACCGATCAATTTGCGGTTTGGGTCGGCAGACAAAGTAGTTTTACCGGTACCGGAAAGGCCAAAGAAAATAGCAGTATCACCTTCTTTTCCAATATTTGCAGAGCAATGCATTGATAAAGCTTTATGTTTAATTGGTAGCAGATAATTTAATACAGTAAATATTCCCTTTTTGATTTCGCCTGTATATGCTGAACCACCAATCAAAATTGTTTTTAATGTGAAATTGATAATAGTAAAATTATGAGCGCGTGTAAAATCCACTTTAGGATCGGCTTTAAATCCCGGAACACAGAGTATTGTCCATTCAGGCTCAAAATTTTCCAGTTCTTTTTGTGTAGGGCGTAAAAATAAATTATGTGCAAATAAATTTTGCCAGGGATATTCACATATTATTCTAGCATTTAATCGATACTTTGGAGAGGCACAAGCATAAACATCTTTTATATAAACATCCCTTCCAATAAGATAGGCATTCATTCGTTCATTAATCCGGCGAAATGTATCAATAGAAATTTCATTATTTACATCTCCCCACCAAACTGTTTTTTTAGTAGTTTCATCTTTTACTACAAATTTATCTTTTGGAGAGCGTCCGGTAAATTCACCCGTATCACACACTAAAGCACCTGTATCTGTTAATACGCCCTGGCCTAATAATAAAGTTTCTTCAACTAAGGAAGGGATGTTTAAATTCCAAAATGCGTTTTTTACTCCTTGTAAACCCAATTTTTCTAAATGCTGTTTTCTGTTGTCTTTCATTCTGTTATTTATTTTAATAAAAACATATTTTCTATTTTAAAAAATGGAAATCAGTATTTCCTGGGGTTGTGTATAGATGAACAACATTTTATTTTCTAATTCCGATGCAAATGTACCTTGAAAGAATTTCAATAGCTTTGATCTGAAAGGGTAAGCAATTGTGATTTTACGAGGGGGTAAAATGTGACATAAGTCACATTTTTAGAATAAACCTGAAAAATTTATACCTTTAAGTCTTAGTTATCTAATTGTTTCCATGCAAAGTATTGATTTTCCGTTTGATAAATTCAATTTTAATAGTGATTCTATTCTTGAAGGATTGCCCGAGTCAGATCTGATCTTATTAAATAAGAATCGGGTAACACATCAATATAAGAAAGGTGAAATTTTATTTAGAGAAGGAAGTTATCCAACCGGAATATATTATATAAAAAAAGGAAAAGTAAAAAAATACAAAACTGATAAAGATGGACGAGAGCAAATTTTTTATGTATGTCGCAAAGGAGAGCTGTTTGGCTATCATGCTTTAATAAGTGACGAAAAATACTCTGATACTACAGCTACACTTGAAGAATCAACTATTACTTTCATTTCTAAGGATGATTTTTTAAAGGCCATTCAACTGTCACCCATTTTGTCCAATCGTTTATTAAAATGTATGAGCCATGAATTTGGTGTTTTAGTTAATGGTTTAGCTGTATTTGCTCAAAGAACCGTAAGGGAGAGATTAGCTTTAAGTTTGATTTTATTACGGGATAAGTATAAAAAGGAAAATCAGGATAAAAAGCCGGTTGAACTTGATCTCTCAAGAGACGATCTGGCTAAGTTTGTAGGTACTGCCAGGGAAACTTTAGTGAGATTGCTTCATGATTTTAAAGAAGACGGTTTAATTGAGATAAATGGCCGGAAAATTATTCTTAAAAAACCTTTAGAGCTCTCCAAGATTGCAAACTTGTATTAGTAGTAGTTTGATCAGATATATTTAAAAACCTATGGAAAAAATTTCTTGTCCAAAAAATTATTATTTTACAAGAGAGCATGAGCGGATTAATATTGTAAGCGATTATATTGTAAAATAGGCTTAACGAAATTGCCAAATCACTCCATTACAATAAACGGTGCGGAGTTGAGGATTACTGACTAAAACCGTATCAGGTTTCATTATATACTACAGTTTTATAAATAACATTATATATCCTTGCTTGATATATGACTTTGTCATCAACTCCTGGGCATAATTTTACTAAGTTAAAAAGTAAAATACTATCAAATTATTTCTAGTTCAGAATATATTAAGCTTTCTTTTTTTGCCTTTTAAAAACCGGTATGCTCAAAGGATCTGCAATAATGCCAATTGTAGCGGTCCGCAAAATATTTGGATAATAAAGATTGTAATAATCAGGCCCAATGTATCCTCTTATAAATACAGAAAAATCGCTGAGTTTATGAAAAGGTTTTACCGAAAAAATAAGATCGAATGAATGCCTTGTGCCAAATGTTTTAGTACCCCACATAAAAGCATAAGTAAAATACGCTTTTATTTTTTCTGAACGTATCGCATGGCTTTCAAGTGTGACCTTATTATAGTAGTAAGAATCCTTCATGTGTGTTTCCCTTTCAAAATCCAATTGCCGTTCATAGGCAATCCTTCCATTCATAAAAGATTTTCCAACTGCATTTGAATCAACACCCGACCAGCTAAAACCAACCTCTACCGCGTTGGTAGAAAAATTTCCGTTAACATAATTAATAGTATCTGTTCCAGGGATAAAGTAACTTCCATTTTGTCCGTTTGAATGATGTATTAAACGGTAAGTTAAAAATGTAATTTGATTTTGGGGAGTGAATAATTGGAATACTTTTTTTGCAAATGGAGATTTTATTCGGTGATATAATAATATACTGGGGTTGTAGCTTGGTGTTTTTACGGGCACACTTGTTTCGTGAAACATCCGTACAACTATTTTCGGAAAAAAAGCAATACCAATAGATTTTTTCTTAGATAGGTTGAGGAAAAAATCAGGAGAGATCTGACCTTCAAATACTAAAGGATTTAATTTTCTAACGCCATATGGCGTTTTATAATTTCCGAGTCCCTGTCCAAAAGATAAATAAGTTCTGTCTGAGGTTGATAATACGGATTCGTTTACATTTACAACCTGTCCGTCTTGCGAATAGCACTTAAAAAAGGTAAATAAAAGTATAAAAAGTGATAAGAAAGATCTTGCCCCATCAAAGACTTCATAGATAACCATAAGACAAACAAAGTCCATTATTGTTTAGGCTGAACAAGAATTGGCTCGTGGCATAAATTTCGCATGTATTAATGTAAGCAATTTGTTAAACTTTAAAAAATTTAAAATTATGAAAAACCCATTCGGATTATTATTAATTGGAGCCGCTGTTGGAGCGGCAATTGGC
>JBDSFC010000274.1:0-2944 GCA_039919745.1 Bacteroidia bacterium
AACCCACGATCTTACCGGGCACGTTTCGATACTTAAAAGTGAATGAGAATTTGGGTTAGATTCTCAGGAAAGGCTGTCTCAAAAGGGCAGCCTTTTTTTGTGATTATAGGGTAAAATCTGGTCAAAAAAGTCATAAAACTGACTTTATAGAAAATCCATTCACCCAAAATTTCACTCATTCACTCATTCAAAACCCACTTTCACCCGAAAAACAATATTATTCACTCATTTTAACTAAAAATTTTGTAACTGATAATCAATTACTTAATTATAAATACAAAGTTATTTGAAATTTTGGCGTAACCCTTAGGGTACATTTTACTTATAAGAAGTAAGTGTATAAAATTCACAGCTTTTATGGCAATTAACCCACATTTTCATCACACCAACGAACAAATTAATGAGGAGTTAATTATTATCGAAGCCGCGAAGCAAAATCCGGAACGATTTGGCCCTCTTTATAACAAATATTACAAGCAAATTTTTAATTACTTGTATCAACGTATGGAAGATAAGGATACAGCCTTTGACCTTACCGGACAGGTATTTTTAAAAGCGCTTACCAATTTACCAAATTACCAATTTAAAGGAGTGCCTTTTGCAAGTTGGTTGTACCGTATTGCTCATAACGAAATGATGCAATTATTCAGAACACAAAAAGACAGGCGTGCCGTAAATGCAGATATTGGTGACCTTAAATATATTTGTGAAGAACACGAAGAACCGTTTTTTGAAGAATACATTCCTGCGATAAAAAAATTATTGTTGGAATTAGATGCAGAAGACCTGCAAATGGTAGAATTCAGGTTCTTTGAAAAAAGACCATTTAAAGAAATTGCAGAGATATTGGATATTACCGAAGTTAACGCCAAAGTTAGAATGTACAGGATCATAGAGAAATTAAAAAAATCGATGAGTAAATTAAAAGTATAATATGGAACCAAAATTTAATATAAACAGGCCAAAGATTAGTGATGAGGAAATTAAAAAGCACCAGGATTTTGAGCAACTCGTAAAACAATTCAAACAACAAAGTTTAAACAAAGCCCGGCACGATAAAAGCTGGTGGAAAAGCAAAAAGGTCCGATACTCGGCAGTCATAGCAGGCATCACCGTAATTTGCACCATTAGTTATTTAGCTTTATTTAAAAACGAAAAAACTCAAAATACAACACATGAAACATTAACTACTCAAAGTCCTAAAGAAAATACCCAACAAAAAAAGAATTTTATAAACGAACCTTCACAAAAATTGAAGGTAAATTATACTGCCTACACCATTAATAATGCTAAAGGTGGGGAATTAAAACACCCTACTACATCAAAAATAAAAGTTCCAAAAAACACTTTCGTTGACAAGAATGGTAAAGATATTATTGGCGATGTAACAATTGAGTACCGCGAGTTTCACCATGCCGCTGACATTATCGCATCCGGTATTCCAATGGGTTATGATAGTGCCGGCACAAAATACAATTTAGAAAGCGCCGGTATGTTTGATATTAAAGGTTCACAAAATGGCGAACCTGTTTTTATTAAGAAAGATAAAAAAGTAGAAGTTGAATTAGCTTCAGTAAACTCAGATAATCGTTTTAATCAGTATTATTTAGATACGGTTTCTAAGAACTGGCAGTATATTAAAAAAGATAACGCCAATACTCTCTCTCACAATAGCAATGAAACCAAGGAGTTTGACAATAACAATAAAGACAATTCCGATAATTTTATAAAAAAATCAACAAAACTTCAGTTAATAAAAGATCAAATTGAAGTGGTAATTCCAAAAAGAATAGACAGTGTGAAAATTGTTTATACCAAAAAAATTGATGCAGTCCCAAGAGTTAAGGAGCCTACAAAAATAAATAAACCTACTCCCGGCCGCCCAACATTTTACCTGGAAGGTAGCTACAATGAATTCCCTGAGCTTTCAGCTTTTAATAATGTGATCTTTGAAGTTGGGCCTGAAAATAAAAACTACCGCCAGGAAATGCACGAAATTACCTGGAGCGATGTAAAAGTAAGTGAAGGTCCTGTAAAAGGAAAAAACTACCTACTTACACTAACCTATCGCAAACAAGTTGAAAAACTGATCGTTTACCCTACCCTTTCGGGTGCTGATCTTGAAAAAGCAGAAAAAAAATACCAGCAAAAATTTAAAGATTACGAAGCTTTGGTTGATAAACGTGAAGTGGAAGAAAAACGTTTAATGGCCGAAATGGAAGCCAAACAAACTGCTTACCTTGCTGATATTAAAAAGAAAAAAGAAGAGTACGAAAAAGAAAAAATAAAATTATTAGTTGAGTTAAAGCAAAAAGAACAAGATCAATTGGCTTCTAACTTTAGTTCGATGAGCTCAACTACCAAAGCCTCACGCATCTTCAGTATCTCACAATTTGGCATTTTTAATTCCGATTGTCCGCACAACCAGCCAGGTGGTAAAACAATCGTTCCTATGTTTGTTAATTCTGAAAAAGGCACTTTGATCAATCCTGATATCATTTATTTGGTGGATCATAATACAAGAGTTGTCTCCAACATTCCTTTTAAAGATGGCTTTACACTGATCTTCGATCCAATAAATAATTATTCGATCTGTATTTTTAAGAATAATAAATTATTTATCTGTAACAAAGAACAATTCAGAACTACAGCCGATAAAAATAGTGACAAGTTTACTGTCTCCGAACTCCCAGATTCTGCTGATAACCTGTCCGATTTCAAAAAAGCTTTAGAAATATAACCTATGAATAAAAAACTATTTGTAACGGCTGCTATTGTAGCCCTGTCATTCTCTTTTTCAATAAAAAAAGAAAAACAATTCCTTCCTCCTGGAACTGCGAAAATAACTGAAACTTTATTTGCTGATGAAACGGAAGTTTCTAATTTTTCGTGGCAGGAATATGAATCCTGGACAAAAATAAAGTATGGTGTAAATTCAAAAGAG
>JBDSFC010000448.1:0-3095 GCA_039919745.1 Bacteroidia bacterium
GGCAAAGGAATTGGCCTTGATAATGGTGGAGGCGCATGTACAACCTGTAGTAATCGGAGTATATTAAATGCGCAGATAAGTACTTTAACTGCGCAATATACAGTAGAAAATAATAAATTATTAGCGGGTGATAGTCAAACTTTAATGGCAGCAATTAACGGCAATGCTAGTCCCGGTGATTTAAAAAACATGTTAACCGCGCAGAGTCCATATTTAAGTGATGCCATACTTAGCGCTTACTTTATTTTAAATGGGGTGCCTCCAGGTCACATTAAAGATATTCACGAACTAAATGCTCCTGTAAGCGCATCAGTTTGGGCTATATTAGATGCACTAAGTTTACCAAGTGGTATAAAAGATCAAATCACACAAAATCAGAATGCAATTAAAACGAGTGGTCGCACAAATGAACAAGGATATATCAATGCATTATTAACCAATATACAAGCTGCGTATAATAGTAAAGTAAGAGATCTTTTGACCGATACTACACTGACAAATGCTAATGATAGTGTTAGAGTAGCTATAACCAATCCTTTTTTTAGTGACAGGATAATTAAGTTGGTAAATTATTTATTGGATACAAAACAATATGCCTCTGCACAACAGAAAATAGATAGTATGAGCATAAAATCAGACTATATCAGTTGGGCAAATTTTAAAAGTATACAAAGTCAGTTATTACAAAGTCCTTATGGCTATTACACATTAAAAACAGATGCTAAACTGAAGGATTATATATTAACTGTTGCTAACGATCCACAAAATTTAGCACATGCTGAAGCGCAAAATATTTTACACTTAGCGGTTGGCACTATTTTTGATGAATATACAGGCTTACCGCCAATGGTAAATAATGGTAACCGTATGACAAATATAGATAGTACCACCACTGATCAAACAGAAAATAAATTATCTGATGTTCTGTTAACTGCTATACCTAATCCGGCAACAAGTGAAGTAACTATTGGATATAAGCTACCGGACAATGCATTAACAGGCCAATTAAAAGTAATTGACATAACCGGTAGAGTGTTGTATCAAACAGATGTAGTGGCAAGTTTAAAATCCATTTATATTAACACAAATAATTGGGTGCAGGGTATGTATTATTATAGTTTAATTGTAAATAACAGAGTTGTTGGCACCAAGCCTGTAATTATTACCAAATAAAATTAATGAGAAACCTTTTTATAATAATTGCTATTTGTAAACTGTTTTGTAATATCAGTTTTGCGCAACAGTTTATACGTTTCAATAACCAATACAATTTTGGTTTTGCCAATGGAAGTTACATGACTTCTAATGTAATAAAAAAAAATAATGATTATTTGTTATGTGGCATTGGTATAAACGCTTCGCAAAATCAAAATTATTGTTTGGGTATAATTTGTACCGATAGCGTTGGTATACAAAAATGGCAAAAGTATAGTAACGCGCCGGGTAATTTCCAGTATAATTATAATTCAACAGGGTCTTCCGCTATTCAAGGGCTTAAAGATGGATCAGTTCTATTTACAGGTTGCGTATCTTATGCATATGCTTACTCTAAATCCTGTTTAGTAAAATTAAACAAAACTGATGGTGACACAATATGGACAAAACAATATGTTCAGGTAGGAGATACAAGTAATTTATATTGCACTAACCAATTATCAGATAGCAGTTTTGTTAGTATTGGGTATAAATATTGGAATGATGGTGTTAATACCGAATTCCAACGACCTTTCATTTTAAAAACTGACAAAAACGGTAGTTATCAATGGCATAAATACCTCTGGAATTCCACCGCAAATTTGAGTATTCAATTTAATAAACAAATTAATTTAAATGATAAAGATTTTATTGTTATTGGAATTAATTCAAACCGTCAGGGTTTTGCTTTAAAATTTGACACTCTCGGAAATATAATTTTTAACAAAAACTACGCAATAAATACGTATTCTTTGAACTATTTTTCTGATATTTTAAAATTAAATAGCGGTAATTATTTAATATCAGGCAATGTTATAACTTATCATACTTTTAATTTTTCAACCATTAAATTACGCCCGAGTTTGTTAGAAATTGAACCTATAAATGGTAATCAAGTTAAAAGCAAGCTATTTGGCAGTGAAAATTATATTGACCATTCCTTTGGCGCACTGTATCAAGATCCTGGAACATTAAATATATATGCAAATGGAAGTGAATTTTTTCCTAGCGCAAATTTTAAGGGAACTTTCTACAAATTTAATAGCAATTTAGACAGTTTATATACCCGTTATCACGAATTAACACAAACCGGTAGCCTGATTCCAATTAATATAATTCGTTCAAATGAAGGTGGATTTGTATTTCCTATGGACTATACGCCCAATTCAGGGCAACAACAATTTTGTTTAATGAAAACGGATACAATGGGTTGTGATAGTACAAATGGTTGCTTTTATTACATCGGTATTAATGAACAAAATAAAACTGCTACAGAATTTAAAATTTACCCTAATCCTTCAAATGATTTTTTAACAATTAGCAGCGGTCTTTTAAATACTGAAACTATTGTTGAGGTAAAAAACCTGTTTGGACAAAAGATCTTAGAGCAAAAAACAATGGCTTCAGATAAATTGTATCAACTGGATATTGCTAACCTGCAAGAAGGTGTTTATTTCCTAAGAATAAAGGATGAGGGAAAAACATCACCATACATCAAATTTATTGTTCAACACTAAATTTATCTCCAACGCATCCCACTTGCGTTAAAAATTTTAAGGAATCAAATAAATAACTTAAATTAGTAATAAAACTAATTATGCGTATATTTTTTTTTATTGCGGTTTTTTTCACTTTGTTTGCAGGTTATTCACAACAAAATAACAAGTTAATTAACGCTTCCAATTCTTTTACCTGGTATCCTTTTACGGGTTCCCGAAATATCCATGGCGTATTAAATAGTTTTTCAAAACCTTTACACTATAACCCGGCAATAAACGCTGTTTCATTCATTCATAACGCTAGTCCTACTTATTCTCCCAGCCCATCCACTACTCTTACTGAGACAGGCGCAATTGTTGCGATGATCTCATCTGATTTTGGTCAAACCTGGGACAGCACCT
>JBDSFC010000457.1:0-3822 GCA_039919745.1 Bacteroidia bacterium
CGCTACTTTTCCATTTGATATTATTGAAGAAGTAGCCAAAGGTATTAAGGGCGCAGATTGTATGCAATTGGTGAAAAATAACAGCGGTCAGCTTTGTGGTAAGATCATTTACGAAAGTAAACGTACCAAGGCTTTTACCAATGAATGGATAGAAAAATTAAAACGGGATATGCGCGCCCAACAAGCTGACATTGCTGTAATAGTAACAGAAACTTTGCCAAAAGACATGGATAATTTTGGTTTTAAAGATGGGGTTTGGATCTGCCGTTTTGCTGACTTAAAACCAATTTCTTTTATTTTACGGGAAACATTGGTAAAACATTATACTACTGTTATGACGCAGGAAAATAAAGGCGATAAAATGCAACTTTTGTATAATTACCTTACTTCCAATGAGTTCAGGCAGCACATTGATGCGGTTGCGGAAGGTTTTTTAGCCCTTCGCGAAGGAATTATAAAAGAAAAGATCCAGATGGAAAAGATCTGGAAAGAACGCGAAAAACAATTGGATAAAGTATTGTTAAATACAACCCAGTTCTACGGTTCAATTCAGGGCATAGCAGGCAGTGCTGTTGGCGATCTCAAAATGTTAGAGTAAGTTAATTTTTTCGTCTGTAAGCGCAATAAAACAGAACAATTTACGTATCTTTAATGTTCAACATTTTAATGAATTTGGCCAGACGTTACATACTATATTTCATCATTTTTTCTTCTGTTCTGGCAAAGGCCCAGTTTAATTACGGGCATCAAATGGATTTTGGTAAGAACCGTATCCAGTATCAAAATTTTAACTGGACCTATTATGATTATGAACGTTACCGGATCTATTCTTACCAGGGCGGTGGCGAAGTGGCTAAATACACTGCGGTATCGGTGAATAACCAATTGCCCGGTTTAGAAAAAAAGCTTGATTTTCAGAGTGAAGAAAAAATAAGCATTCTTGTTTACAATAATCAAAACGATTTTAAGCAAAGTAATTTAGGTTTAAGTACTGATGAGCAAACCAATATTGGTGGTGTGACAAAAATATTGGGCAACAAAATGAGTGTTTATTTTAATGGCTCACATGCCGAATTAGATATTCAAATACGAGCGGGCCTTGCGCAAATTTTAATTAATCAAATTTTGTATGGTGGTAACGCCCGTGAAATGGTGCGTAACTCAACTTTATTAAATCTTCCGGCATGGTATGTAAAAGGTTTGGTAAGTTTTATTTCTGAAGGCACAACATCCTATTCTGACAATTATACTTATGATGCGATCAAGAACGATCACCTTACACACTTTAATCGTTTAGAAGGCAAAGAAGCTATTATGGCCGGGCATTCGCTTTGGGCATATATAGTTGAATCGTATGGCGAAGCGGTAATCCCTAATTTGTTATATATGACAAGGGTTACGCGTAGTCCTGATAATGCATTTTTATTTGTTCTTGGAGTTTCGCTTTCTAATTTAGTGTATGATTTTACCGATTCATATAACCGCCGGTTATTTATGAATAAAGATACATTACGCAAGTCACCAATAAATAATAACAGTGTTTTAAAAAAATACAAAACCTTTCGTCAGTATTATCAATTAAAAGTTAGCCCGGATGGCAAGCAGGTAGTTTATGTGCGAAATGAATTAAATCAAATTCGCGTTTATTTAAATACCATTGGTGAAAAAAAACAAAAACGTTTATTAAAGTTCGGGCCAAAGGTAGAGCAGATCCCCGATTATAATTATCCGTTGTTAGGATGGCATCCAAATGGTAAAACAATTTTTATGATCTACGAAAAAAAGGATCAGCTGGTAATACAAACCTATGATATTGATAGCAAAGAAAAAGTAGTGCGTAATTTACCGGGCTTTGAAAAAATAAATAGTTTTTCATTTAGCCCTGAAGGAAAAAGAATAGTGTTGAGCGGGGTAAAAAAAGGAAAAGGGCAAAGTGATATTTTTGTTTTTTCGTTAAACACAAGTGGTATCGAGCAGCTTACAAATGATATTTGGGATGATAACAATCCTGTATTTATAAAAGGAAACAAACAGGTTGTATTTGAAAGTAACCGCCTTAACGATACTATCAAAGCTACAGATGACGCAAAATATTTTTATAAAATAAATAAAAATATGGATCTCTTCATGGCACAATATCCATTTACAAATAGAACGTTGGTAAGAGTATGTAACACACCAGAAACAAACGAAATACAACCGCAGGCATACAACAATAATTACATTTGTTATTTAAGTGAAAAGAACGGGATCTACAATCGTTATATTGCAGAGTTTGATAGTTCTATTTCATTTGTAGATACAACAGAACATTACCGTTATTTTTTCAAATCAAAACCAATAACAAATTTCGACAGAAATATTTTAGAGCAGAACATTAATGACCAGAATACACATATTGGTGAAGTGATCTATGCTAATGGAAAGAATATGTTATTGGTAACACCAATTGCTACAAAACTAAATGAAATAAATATTAAACCACCGGTGCAAACCTGGGCTAAAATTTCTTCAAGACCGGTGTTTGTTGATTTCTCTGAAAACTCTGAACCTAAACCTGCAGAGACCACAACTCCTAAAAAAGAAGAAACTTCCAGTAACGGAATTGATTTCGAGAATTATAAATTTGAAGGAGAGAAAAGCAATACAACAAAAACGCCAACAGTTGCCGCAAGTGGCCCTTCCATCAAAAAAGATTCTACAGGTAAAAAAACAAACCCTAATCTTTTTAACTTCCCGATCCAAAAAAATTACTTCACTTCTTTTTATACTGATTACGTAGTAACGCAATTTGATAATTCGTTCCTTGCAAATAATTACCAGGTTTTTGCCGGTGGTGGTTCGCCATTATATTTAAATCCGGGGTTTAATTTTTTAACGAAAGTAGCTATAAGCGATTTGTTCGAAGATCAACGTATCACCGGAGGTTTCAGGATCAATCCATCACTTGATAACGAATTTATGTTATCGTGGGAACAGCGTAAGAAAAGAGTAGATCACCAGATCTTAATTGACAGGCAAACTTTTGCGCGTGTGCCTATTGCACCGGATGTGATCTCTAACTTTTATGCAAAAGTAAATACAAGTACAATCGTTTATAAAGTAAAATATCCTTTCAATCCGGTTGCTTCTGTACGCGCTTCTTTATTATATAGAAATGACAGGTACGTTCCACTTTCAAATGGCGATTTTTCTCTGCCATTAAAACCTCAATATCAAAACATGGCCGGTGTAAGGTTGGAATATGTTTTTGATAATACACGTAATGTTATGCTTAACATTATGAATGGTTTCCGTTTTAAAATTTGGGGCGAATACTGGCAAATTAAAGACACAAAGAATCGTAATTTAATTACATCAGGTTTTGATGCGCGTCATTATCAAAAGGTGCATCGTCAGATCACCTGGTGTAACCGTTTAGCGGGAGGTAACTCATTAGGTACTGATCGTTTGATCTTCTATTTAGGCGGTGTTGATAATTGGTTAAATCCATCTTTTAACAGCAATATCAATATTGTAAAACCTGAGCAATATGGATTTCAAACAATTGCTACAAACATGCGTGGTTTTAAACAAAACATTCGTAATGGAAATAATTTTGTAGTGTTTAATTCTGAATTGCGTATTCCAATTGTTCGTTATTTAATTAATTATCCTTTACGTTCCGATTTCTTAAATAATTTCCAGGTAATTGGATTTACTGATGTAGGTATGGCATGGTCGGATTGGAACCCGCTTAGTAAAGAAAATACTGAGAACATAAATGTATATCCTTACGAAGGAAGTAATATTATTGTAACTGTAAATAATCCAAAAAATCCT
>JBDSFC010000489.1:0-2558 GCA_039919745.1 Bacteroidia bacterium
TGGTTGATGCATTACACATTATTTATTTTTTCGTTTGTAGGTTAGATCGTAATCAACTGCGTAGGTTTTACCATTATCTGCACTTGATTCCTGCATTTGTCTAACTGTATTATCTCCTATTTTATAAAAATGAAATTTACCTATTTTTTTATTACCAGCCTGATCTGTTTTTTCAAAAATAAAAAGCATTTCACTTTCAACAAAGTCGCCTTTATAAAACCGGTTAATATGGCCATCTGATCCCATCCAATCCTGCTCCCATTCTCCTTTTTCGTTTACAAAATTTATACTTTTGCCCACGTACCCGCCAAGGCTTTTGTAATTTTCAAGAATGGCACAACCTTCAGAAATATTCTCTATCACACTTTCGCCAGCCAGTTGGTTACCTTGTGTTGTATATACATCCCATGTTCCTAACCAGAAATCAAACAGTCTTTTTTTGGGATCTTTCTTACATGGAAAGGTTAGGTTGTATAAAGAATCATAAATAGCCGTGTACGCTTTAAGTTTCCTTAAATTAGAAAAATCAGGATCAGTATTCAATTCAACAATATTGGCATAACCATTTGTAATCGCTCTTTTTAACCAGGTTAAACTTTTATCGTTTTGATCTAAAACAGAATAAGTTTTAGCCAAACGTGATTCCACTGTAAAAGAGAGAATCTGATTTTTACTTAGTTTTTCGCTTTTTAAATAACACTCAATTGCTTCATTATATTTATTTGTTTTATGATAACAATAACCCAAACGATTTAAAGCCAAAGTGTTTGAATCAATTGCAGTCTTTTCTTTTAAATAAATTAGTTTTGCTTCTTTATAATTTTTAGCAAAGAAAAGTGAGTCGGCTTTTTGTATTTGTGCAATGCTAAAATAGGAGCACAATACGAAAAGTAGTGAATAGAATTTTTCCATTTTTTATTGCAAAAATGTCTTGAAAAAGTCTGTAAATGGTTAATCCCGATAAAGTTTTACTCTTAAATGACTAAAAATTAAGAGTAGAGATGTTTTTTTGAGAACAACTAACTATGCCAAATTTTTCTTTCCAATATTCAGCCAGGTATTCTTGTTCGGTCTGACCCGGAGTTGGAATTAAAATAAGCTCTTTTTTTTCTAATAAATGAAGATCCATTAAAGTACTGTAACCGCTCCGGCAAATAATTTTTTTACTTTGAGAAATTACTTCAGATAGTTTTTGAGCATTTGGAGAAATAAAAACGTCAATATTTTCGATCTTCTGATCAAATGTATTGGTCACCATACAAAATTTTAATTGAGGATACTCTTTTACTTTTTTGATCAACAATTTCCTTAAAACAGAATGTTGAGGTTCGGGACCGGAAAGCATAAGAAGATAGTCGTACTTTTTTTCAAAAGAAATTATTTTTTTTAGTCTAGTTTGCGGACCAATATATTTTACATTTTTATGAAAGTGCTGTCCATGTGATAATTCTCCACTTAAACTTTCTGTTTCATCCTCATAATCCGGTATCCATAGCTCATTAAAATTTTGCAAATAATTTTTGTTTTTACTCTGCGCTATGCTATTTGCAACAGGTGATTTTAAAAAAACCTGGTGACTAATACAGATCGTTTCAGCATATTTTGAGAACATGCCAAAACGGTTATCACTAATAACTATATCTACTTTATATTTATTGATAACGAAATTTGTTATCGCATGTTCTTTTTTTATTACCTCAACAATTCTTGGCCAATCTGAAACCAATTTTATCCATAATGGAAAAAATCTTGAATACGTAATTCCATAAGGCGGAACATCTACTTTTTCAAGGTCGGGAAACTCTTCATCAAAAATATTTTTTGTAAGAGGCGTAATTCCAATAATTATTTTGTTTTCTTTTTCGAGCTGGCGAATAATAGATACGCAGCGGGTTGCATGGCCAAGGCCCCAATCAAGCGGAGAAATAAATATGGTTTTATTTATGATCAAAAAAATGCTTACCCTAAGATAAGCATTTAAAATTATACGATTATTATATATGAATTTAAGGTCGGGCTTTTAAATTTTTTTCATAAAGTTCTATCCATTTTGCAGGAGTGATTTTTGCGGCCAGTTCGCCTATTAATTTAAATGGAATTTGATCGGATTTTTTAAAACGAACACAGGACTTACCCATATCTAATTTTGCTTTACAATGTTTTGGGTATTCATCGGTAAACCACTTTAATAATTTAGCATCACCATACATACCCATGTGATACAATGCAATAAAATTTTTCTGCGAAGCAATGTTCATAAAACCTAATGGTAATGAAGGGTCACAATGGTAGCCGGCAGGGTAAGTTGAAAGAGGGACAACGTACCCCACCATACCGTAAGCCATACACTCTTTAAAGCCTTTTGGCAAATTTTTAAGAATTACTTTTCGTAATTCATTCATTGGAGCTTTCCTTTCTTCAGGAAGCTCATTTAAATAGTGATCTACAGTAGTTGCTTTTGACTGCATAAAAAAATTTAATTAAGCATCGATCTTCGCGTACTTAGCGTTTTTCTCAATAAACTCTCTGCGTGGCGGAACCTCATCTCCCATTAACAT
>JBDSFC010000514.1:0-3488 GCA_039919745.1 Bacteroidia bacterium
CTGTTAATGATGCAGAATCGCAAGGCACTTATTTTGTAGATATGCCGGACCTTGTTTCGAGTACCAATAACATACAGGTACAACGTGGATTAGGAGCGTCAAGTAACGGTGCTGGTGCTTTTGGTGCCAGTATTAATTTTCAAACAAATGAATTAAAAGATAAGCCGTACGCTAATATAATTTCAACTACGGGTTCGTATAACACTTTTAGAAATACTTTATCTGCGGGTACAGGTTTGTTGAATAATAAATTTACGTTGGATGCACGCGCTTCAAACATTAGCAGCGATGGGTATATTGATCGTGCAAAAACAAACCTGCAATCCTATTATGTAGCTGCAGGTTATTATGGTAAAAAATCTGTTTTAAAATTCATTAATTTTTACGGACAGGAAAAAACATACCAGGCCTGGAATTATGTTGATGAGGATTCTATTAAAAAAGGAAATCGCACTTACAATTCATGCGGCGAATACTATGATGCCAATGGCAATGTTAAATATTATAAGAATGAAACGGATAATTACAAACAAAATAATTTTCAGTTACATTTTATCCACCAGGTAAACTCAAAATTGAGTTTTAATCTTACCGGCCATTATACTAAAGGTCGCGGTTATTATGAACAATACAAACAAGGCCAGAGTTTTGCAAACTACAATATGCAGGAACCTGTTTTATATGTAAATGATTCAACAAATCTTACTATTACGTCAACTGATCTTATTCGCCGTTTATGGCTGGATAATGATTTTGCCGGTGGGATCTTTAATTTTAATTTTACACCCAATTCAAAACTGGCTTTTACATTAGGTGGTGGTTACAACACTTATTATGGAAAGCATTTTAACCGCGTTGTTTGGGCACAATATGCTTCCAATTCAGAGATTGATCATCAATATATGTTCAACACCGCCAATAAGAATGACGGTAATGTTTATTTAAAAACAAATTTTAAACCTGTTTCTAATTTAAATGTGTTTGTTGATTTACAGGTTAGAAACGTAGAACACCGTTTTTTAGGTTTTAATGATTCATTGGCCTCGCAAATGCAAAATCAATCGTATACTTTTTTTAATCCTAAATTAGGATTGAGCTATGATGCAAGTGCAAATTTAAATTTATACGCGTCAATGTCAATTGGAAATAAGGAACCTAACCGTGACGATTTTGTACAAAGCACTCCAAATAGCAGGCCAAAGCCTGAGCATTTAATGGATATTGAAGCCGGTGTAAAATATAGTAAACGTAACATATATTTAGCTGCCAATTTTTATGATATGCAATATAAAGATCAATTGGTATTGAATGGCAAGATCAATAACGTTGGGGCTTACAACCGTGTAAATGTTGCCGGCAGTTACAGAAGAGGGGTAGAGTTGGAAGCAAACGTTAACCTTGGTAAGTTCTTTGCTATTGGTGGTAATGTTACATTTTCACAAAATAAAATAAATAATTTTGTAGAATATATTGATAGTAGCGATGCCAGTTACAGCATTTATACGCAATACAAAAAGGTATATAGCAATACCGATATTTCTTTTTCGCCAAATGTAATTTCATCCGTAATGTTTGTGATAAAACTGGTAAAAAACATGGAGATCACCTTTATTAATAAATATGTTGATCGCCAATATCTTGATAATACAAGCAATGTAAAGCGCAGCATTGATCCTTATAACGTGGTTGATGCCAGATTTAATTATACTATTAAAACAAAGGTAATTCCTGAAATATCTTTTATGTTTAGCGTACATAATTTATTAAGCGCCAAATATGAAACCAATGGTTATACATTTAGTTATTATACAGATGCAACGCTGAGTACTTATAATTATAAGGCTCCGGCAGCACCAATTAATTTTTTAGGTGGAATTAGTTTGAAGTTTTGATCTGAAATTTAAAAACCACAGATTTCGCAAATTCTCACAGATTTTTTAATTATTAATCTGCGTAATCTGTGGCTTATTATTTAGTTTGTAATAATTGAGGAGTTATTACTGTTTATTTAATTTTATTTGTTTTACAGCATCCAAGTACCTTTTTGCAATTCCTTTACAATCAGGGTCTTCGTTCTCCCTTACTATAATGTATTCAAAAAATTCTGTTACTTTACTATTATTTTTTTGGTAAGACAAGGCCGAACAAATGTACGGATTCATAAAAACATTTTTATTTGATTTACAAAGTTCTATTAATTTATCTATATGGATCTGTTTTAATGGATATTGCAAATTAGTATTTAATAAAAGAGACGCAATGTTCATTTCATAAATATCAGAGCCTTCCATTTTAAATATTGCATCTTCTATTTTCCTATCCCTTTCATCAAGTATAGCTTTTGTAACCTGCGGGTCCATATGTTTTTTTGCTACCTTAACAATAAATGAATCAATATTATTATCTCGAAATGTTTTCTCGATTTCATCATTTGCTGCTGTTTTTGCAGTTTGAATAGCTTCACCTTTAATGATAGAGATTTGATTTACTGCATCTGTCTTAGTTGCTCTTACCTCTGCTTTAAATTCATTTTCTGTTTCCTTATATTTTTCTTTTATTTCACGAATATCTTCTTTCATTTTATTTTTTTCTCCATTTAGAATACTCTCTAACTTTTCTTCTTTTTCTTTTAATTCAGCTTTAAATTCTTTAGCATCTTTATAAGTGAAATATACTACAACTCCTACAACAATTGCTATGGCTCCCATTGTTATCGTTACTAAATATTTAAAATAAGATATTAACCTATCGTACTCAAATTTTGGTTGATCCAAAATCACTACAGTTGGTGTTTCTTTTTGCGTCGGCTCTGTTTTTTTTGCTTTTTGTTTATTACTCATAATAATAGAAGTTGAGTTAACTTATTATTAAAATTAGTATTATTAAATTAAACCAAGTGCTATGAAATATAGTAAAATGTTATAACTTATCTCAAGTTATAAAAACTAGTATAAAAAAATCCCGGATCGAAAGACCCGGGATTTTTTTATTTTAATAAAGAATTTATTTAATGTCGTTGATCACATTGGTAGCTTCGTGAATGTAAATATCTTTAGTTACATTTTTCACCCACCTGTTCTCACGATTTAATCGGGTGGTGTCGCTTCCGAACTTGGTAACATCATCAATTAATAACTGACCAGAAAAACCCGGTATTTCTTTTTTCAACTCGTCGTATTTTTTATTTTGTTCGCGAAACTGTTTTTGTTCAGCTCTGAACTTTTCTAAATTTAAACTATATTTTGTATCGTCTTTTTTAGATTTTACTTCTTTAGCCTGCGATTCAATTAAAGTAAATTGAGGACTTTTTTTAACGCGGGCCTGGCTTTTTTTAAGCACTGCCGGATAATTAATATTTTTAAATTCAGCGTACTCTGCCTTTGGAATTTCATCCCACGGCATTGGATTATCCATTTCTTTTTCACCTAATTCAATGAAAGCGTAAGGATCTGGTAATAACACATCAGGTATAACACCTTTTAATTGGG
>JBDSFC010000120.1:0-4856 GCA_039919745.1 Bacteroidia bacterium
TGCCTTATCTGCTTTAAATGAATATTTACAAGTTATAAAAGATCCGCAAAGTAATTTTGTAATTAAAACAGGCGTTAACTCTGATTATTTTATTCAGATCGCCAAGCTTCGTGCTATCAGAAGGTTGTGGAATGTTATAAGGACTGAATACAATTTAAAGAATGAGTTACATTTAATTATTGAAACAAGCTTAACCGACAAATCCATTTCAGATAAATACAATAATTTGTTACGCACTACAGTTGAATCTATGGCTGCTGTTGCCGGTGGTTGTAATGAATTAATTGTAACCGAATTTGATGTGTTGTTTACTGAGAATGAAAAACTTTCTTCGCGTATGGCCATTAACCAACAATTAATTTTAAAGGACGAAAGTTATTTAAATAAAATGGCGGATATCTCCTGCGGTTCATATTACATTGAAAGTGTTACGGATGCCCTTGCAACTAAAGCTTTAGAAGCATTTAAACGTTTTGAAAAAGAAGGCGGCTTTTTTAAATGTATTGAAAAGAATGTTTTTGCAAACGATATACAACAACAGGCAGAACAACGTAAAGAATTATTTAATACCGGTAAACAATTGGCCATTGGTGTAAATAAATTCAAGAACGAAAAAGAAAAAATTTCTGTTCCCGCACAAAAAATAAATGAATTAAAACATTTACCAATTAATAATGCTGTTTTAAATTTTGAACTCGATAATTTTTTTAATTAATGCGTAAAGCTCTCGATCATATTACATACAAAGCAAAAGGCGAAACTAATTTCCCTAAAGAAGAAGTATTTCATACAGCCGAACAAATTGATATTGAAAACAATTATAAGTTTGACGATATAAAAAACTTTGAACATTTAAGTTATGCTGCAGGTTTACCACCTTTTTTACGTGGGCCCTACTCCAGTATGTATATTAAAAATCCCTGGACCATTCGTCAGTATGCCGGATTTAGTACTGCTGAAGACAGCAACGCTTTTTATAAACGTAATTTAGCCGCTGGACAAAAAGGTTTATCTGTTGCATTTGACTTAGCCACACACCGTGGTTATGATAGCGACAACGAACGCGTGGAAGGTGATGTTGGAAAAGCCGGCGTGGCCATTGACAGTATTTTGGATATGAAAATTTTGTTTGACAGTATTCCGTTAGATGAAATGAGCGTGTCTATGACCATGAATGGTGCTGTATTACCGATCTTGGCATTTTACATTGTTGCCGCCAAAGAGCAAGGCGTTAGTATGGATAAATTAACAGGCACCATTCAAAATGATATTCTAAAAGAATTCATGGTGCGTAACACGTACATTTATCCACCATTACCCAGCATGAAAATTATTGCGGATATTTTTGAGTTCACTTCTAAAAACATGCCGAAATTCAACTCTATTTCTATAAGTGGTTATCACATGCAGGAAGCAGGTGCTACGGCGGATATAGAGTTGGCCTACACTTTAGCGGATGGCTTGGAATATTTACGTACCGGAATTAATTCAGGTTTGGATATAGATTCTTTTGCGCCCCGTTTATCTTTTTTCTGGGCCATTGGCATGAACCATTATATGGAAATTGCAAAAATGCGTGCAGCAAGAATGTTGTGGGCAAAAATTGTAAAACAGTTCAATCCGAAAAACTCTAAATCTCTTGCTTTAAGAACGCATTGCCAAACCAGCGGCTGGAGTTTAACCGAACAAGATCCGTATAACAATGTGGCACGTACTTGTGTGGAAGCATTAGCTGCTGCAATGGGGCACACGCAAAGTTTGCATACAAATGCCCTTGATGAAGCTATTGCTTTACCAACCGATTTTAGCGCGCGTATTGCACGTAACACACAATTACTTTTACAGCACGAAACAAATATTTGCAAAGTAGTTGATCCCTGGGGTGGAAGTTATCATGTGGAAAAACTGACACATGAGATCGCACACAAAGCCTGGGCTTTAATTGAGGAAGTGGAAAAATTAGGTGGCATGGCAAAAGCCATTGAAACAGGGATTCCTAAAATGCGCATTGAAGAAGCTGCTGCACGCAAACAAGCGCGTATTGATGGCGGTAAAGATATTATTGTTGGTGTTAACCGCTTTAAAGTAAACGATGACACGCAAATGGAGATCCTGGATGTTGACAATACAAAAGTTCGTATTCAACAAATAGAACGTTTAAAAAAATTAAAAGCAGAACGCGATAATTCAAAAGCAGAGAAAGCTTTAGCTGCTTTAAGTGAGTCTGCGCAAAGCGGGAAAGGAAATTTATTAGAACTGGCAATTAACGCAGCTGAATGCAGGTGTACTTTAGGCGAGATCTCGTCTGCATTGGAAAAATCATTTGGAAGATATAAAGCGCAAATAAAATCTATTGCCGGTGTTTATAGTAAAGAAATAAAAATGGATAAAGATTTTTCTAAAGCCAAAGAACTGGCAGATAAATTTGCTAAGATAGATGGCAGACGTCCGCGTATCATGGTTGCCAAAATGGGGCAGGATGGGCACGACAGGGGTGCCAAAGTAATTGCCACCTCTTTTGCCGACATGGGTTTTGATGTGGACATTGGCCCTTTATTTCAAACTCCGTCAGAAGCAGCCAAACAAGCAATTGAAAATGATGTTCATATTTTGGGTGTTTCCAGTTTAGCGGCAGGCCATAAAACGTTAGTGCCGCAAGTTATTGCAGAATTAAAAAAATACGGCCGCGAAGATATTATGGTTGTTGCCGGTGGCGTTATTCCACAGCAGGATTATGATTTTTTATTTAAAGCAGGCGTATCCTTTATTTTTGGTCCCGGTACAGTTATCAGTAAAAGTGCTATCGATGTTCTTGAAAAACTGATCAAATTATATTCTTAAAGCGCTCCTGATCCTTATAAATACAGGTTCAATCGGCCTTCTTTAGAGTTTCTTAAGAATTAAAAACTAACTTTATCTTATGAAAATTCTTTTAATAGAAGACGAGCCTGAATTAAGAAGATCGATCAAAGAATACCTGCACCAGGAAGGTTATTTGATCGAATCGGCTTCAGATTTTATTAAAGCGCAGGAAAAAGTAAATGTGTACCAATACGATTGCATTTTAGTCGACATAACACTTCCAAAAGGTAATGGCCTCGATCTTATAAAACAATTAAAAGAGGCAAATTCAAAAGCAGGTATTATTATTATTTCTGCGAAAAATTCGTTAGATGATAGAATTACAGGATTAGACATGGGAGCAGATGATTATTTAGCCAAACCATTTGATCTTGCAGAATTAAACGCCAGGATTAAGGCATTAAACAGGCGCAGAAATTTTGAAGGCAATAAATCTATTGTATTGAATGAGATCTCAATTATTCCAGAAGAAAGATCTGTAAAAATAAACGATCAACCTGTTGCTTTAACAACTAAAGAATACGAATTGCTTTTATTTTTTATCAGCAATAAAAATAGGGTAATTTCAAAAAACTCTATTGCAGAACATTTATGGGGCGATGACTCAGATCAAATGGATAGCCATGATTTTATTTACGTCCATTTAAGGAATCTTAGAAAAAAATTAGCAGAAAAAGGTTGCGTAGATTATGTACAAACCATTTATGGCATTGGTTATAATTTTAAAATATCATGAGACTTATAAATAAAACCATACTTTATTATTTACTTATCAGTCTCCCGCTATTGATCATTGCCGGCTTTTTATCTTATTACCTGATACGTTATGAAGTATTGGAAAGTACGGATGAAATGCTTTGGAAAGAAAAAATAAATTCAGAAAAAATGTTACGCTCACAGCAACCCATTCAAAAATTATATCTGAGTGGCGATAAGTTATCTTTTATTGTACCAATTCCTGATCATGAAAAAAAATATACTTATTACGATTCTGTAATACCAGATAAAGGTGAAGAAATAAATTACCGCCTTCTTAAAAGTTACATCACTATAAACGATCAAACCTTTTTAATTAAGCTCGCAAAACCAACAATGGAAACAAATGAGCTTCTTGAAAGTTTGTCTTCCATGTTTGCCATTATTTTTTCATTTTTATTGATCGCTTTTTTTGTGGTTAACTGGTTACTATCAAAAACATTATGGAAACCATTTTATAAAACACTTGGTAAATTAGAACGGTTCAATATTAAGGATCATTCTTCCAGCCATTTTGAAACTTCTTCTACAAAAGAGTTTGAACAGCTAAACATCACTCTGAATCAAATGACTGAAAAGATCTATTCTGATTTTCTTCAGCAAAAAGAATTTACAGAAAATGCTTCCCATGAAATGCAAACTCCTTTGGCAATTATAAAAGCCAATCTGAGTTTGCTAATGCAATCATCCAACCTGCAAGCTGGCGATATGGACCATTTGCAAACAATTGATAATACAGTGAAGAAACTATCTTCGTTAAATAAAGCCTTATTATTACTCGCTAAAATAGAGAACCAGCAGTTTAAAGAACATGCAAGTGTAAGTATTGACAATATTGTAAAAAAAATTCTTAGTCATTTTGAAGACCTCATCATTGCAAAACATATCGTGATTGAAAATACAGTTACAGAAGATTTCAAGGTAAATATAAATCCGGCTTTAGCAGATATTTTAGTTACCAATTTAGTTCAAAATGCTATCAGGCATAATACTATTGGCGGAAAAATAATCATTACCCTAAAAAATAATACCTTTATTATTGCAAATACAGGAGAACCATTGAATATCGCTGCTAAAGACCTTTTTACACGTTTTAAAAAGAACGATGCTTCAAAAGAGTCGTTGGGCCTTGGTTTATCTATTGTAAAAAGTATCACTGCACTTTATAATTATACTATCAGTTATAATTATCATCATTCATTACACGTATTCACCTTAAAATTTTAGTTATGCCAACC
>JBDSFC010000588.1:0-4633 GCA_039919745.1 Bacteroidia bacterium
CTAAAAGAAGAAATGGGTATTGAGGCCAAATTAGATCATAAAACACATTTTATTTATAACACTGCTTTTGATAATGGCCTTACAGAACATGAATTTGATCACATTTTTTATGGTTACACGTCTGATACTCCTGAAATTAATACTACTGAGGTAGCCGGTTATAAATGGCTGACACCCGCATCCATTCTCGAAGAAATAAAAGCCGATCCAAAAAAATTCACCTCGTGGTTTAAAATTGCTATGGAAAAACTATTTTGAAGGATAACTTTGCCAAAAGCCCCTGATTTCAATTATTTATTTCATATGTAAGAAATCTTGTTTTTATGTAAAATATAGTTTGTTATAACAAAGAGATGTTTTTGTATTTTAGTTGTCTCTCTACCTCTCTCTTAAAAAACCTTTCCCTACCCATAAACAAACAATGCCAAAAAAAATAAAAAAAAAATTGCTTGTTGATGATCTCTTAAAAAGTCTTGAGCTTTTGATGATAAATACTGAAGAGCCTTTTATACTTATTAACACTGATTTTACCATTGTTTCTTTTAACGAAAAATTTAAAAAACAATATCAAAAATATTTTGGTATAGAAGTTTTAGAAGGGAATTCTATTCTTGATTATGCGCAACCCGGTAAAATTGAGGCTTTACGCAAAATTTATTTTGATGTTTTTAACGGAGAAGTTAAAGAATCTGAGATCGAAATTCCTTTTCCAGATAGTGCCAGGCATATATATTTAACAAAATATAAACCTGCTTTAAATGAAAAAGGGGATATAATCGGAGCCTTTGTTTCATCTATTGATATTACTGAAAGAAAAAAGGCAGAAGAGAAATTAAACTTATCGGAAAATAATTTTAAGGCCATTTTTGATAATTCTAATGAAGCGTTTATGCTATTAGATGCTAATTGTTATCTCAAAGCTTTTAATTCAAAAGCAAATGAAAATTTTTCTTTCACTTTTGGCGATCTCGAAATTGGAAAAAATATTATTGACTATATTCCAGAACACAGAAAAGGATATTTTGAAGGGTATATAAAAAAGGTATTGAATGGCGAAACTGTTGAATATGAAGTAAATTACTCAAATGAAAGCACTAAGGATAACAGGTGGTTTCATGTAATAATGACTCCAATAAAACAAGGCGGTTTGGTTAAAGATATTTGTATAACACGTCGCGACGTCACAAAAAAAATAGAATCTGAAAAAGAAATGCAATTGAGCGAGCAACTTTTTAGGGCTTTGGTGCAGGATGGGGCAGATCTTATAAGTATTTTGGATATTGAAGGAAATTATAAATTCAGTAGTCCTTCATCATTTAGTATTCTTGGAAGAACCCCTGAAGAATTGATCGGAAAAAACGCGTTTGATTACATTCATGAAGAGGACAGACAAAGAGTATTGAATCAATTTAATATTTTGAAACGAAAAAAAAGTGTACAGATAGCGCCGTTTCGTTTTAAAAATGCCGGCAATAATTGGATATGGCTTGAGACCATGGCTACAAATATGCTGGATGATCCCGCGGTTAAAGGCATTGTTTCAAATTCAAGAGATATTACTTTAAACGTAAACTATAATCAAAAACTAAAACAAAACTTTGAAAGGTATGAGTCTCTGGCAAAAGCAACAAGCGACGCCATTTGGGACCACGATTTTGAAATTGACAAAACATATATTGCAGGTAGTGGTTACAAAAAATTATTTGGTTATAACCTTGCTAACCAATTTTCTGAAGATCTTTTTTGGGAATCAAAATTACATCCGGATGAAAAAGAAGTTATTATAAATAACCTTAAACGGATCACAGATGATCCAACAGTCGCACAATCAGAATTGGAATACAGATTTTTAAAAGCAGATGGAAATTACGCCCACGTGCTTGATAGGTTTTTTATTATGCGTGAAAACGGAAAAGCCATTAGAATGCTTGGAGCTAAACAGGATATTACAAAACAAAAAATAGAGCAACAGGAAAAAGAAAAATTAATAAACGAACTCACTCAAAACAATACTGATCTTAAACAATTCTCATATATTACCTCGCATAATTTAAGAGGTCCGATAGCCAATTTACTTGGTCTTTCAAGCCTACTCGAAAACTACGATATTAAAGATGAAAATTTAAAACAAATATTAGCCGGTATAAAAAAAGCCACGTTTATGTTTGATGATATTATTAAAGATCTCACAAAAGTTTTAAATGTTAAAGACCGTGTTTCAATTCCACAAGAAGATCTGTCAATATCAGGCGCATTAGAAAAAGTCATCGCACAAAACGAAACAATGATCATAGAATCTGATGCAGAAATAATCATTCATTTTAATAATACTCCTATCATTAAGTTTAATAAAGCGTACCTGGAAAGTATCTTTTTTAATTTAATATCAAATTCAATTAAATACAGATCGCCGGCGCGTAAATTAAAAATCATTATCAGCTCAGAAGAAAATTCGGATGAAACGATCTTAAAATTTAGTGATAATGGTTTGGGATTGGATGTGGGATTATATAAAGATCGTTTATTCAGACTATATCAACGCTTTCATGATCATGCTGAAGGAAAAGGTTTAGGCCTGTTCCTTATAAAATCACAAATGGAAGCCTTGAACGGTAATATTGATATTGAAAGTAAAGTAGGTATTGGAACAACGTTTATTTTAAAGTTTAAAAAATAATTTGTCCTGATTAATTATAGTTTGTTCTTCTGATAAAGCCGGTTGAAAATTTATAGTGCTCAGGAATTGTTTCGTTCAAAATATCAAAGATCTCTTCTTTAATTACCGGTTTTGTTAGCACCTCGTTAAAACCTGTCTCAATATAATATTCCCTGTTTTCGGTGTAGCCTGTTACAGCATAGATCTTTAAATGTTCATTTTTCTTATTTTCCCTGATAGCTTTCATAACCTTAACACCATCCATTACACTATGACCAAGATTTATATCTGTTAGTATTATATCAAAATCAAACTCGTTTGTTGCTTTGATCGCATCTTCTCCATTTGTAACAATATAAAGGTTAAAATATTTTTCTAAAAGCACTTTCAGTACCATTATATCCACGTGGTTATCTTCTACCACTAAAATAGATGCTCGTTTTCTGTTAAAATTATTCATATTTTTTTATTTGAATTTCCTGGTATTTTATTTCACGATCATATCAGGATCATCCTGGTTAGCCATCATTGATTTATCATTTTCTTTTACATCTGAGTTAAAGAATTGTGATTTTGCCGGGTCAAAGATCTTTTGTTTAATGCTGGCAGTATAATCTTCAACCGGATAAAAGCGATTATTTGCTTTATCAAATTTTACTAATCCAATAGGGAAATCCATAATTTCATGTGAAGCATTTACTGCTTTTGCATCCAAAACCTCCGTTTCAAATAAAAATTCATATATCAATGCGTTTTGCTGATCTATCTTTGTATCAAAACTGATCAATAATGGCACGTACCCATCTTTTGTAATACGCACTGTGTACCAGTTATTCTTGTATAGAGCAAATTTAAATTCCTTATTTACAGAAACCTTACAAGAATCTATTACTTTATTCTCATTTAACAATTCTACTTTATATGAACCGCGTTCGGCTTTATGAGGTGCTTTAAGAATTATGCCGTTTAATTTTAAGCAAATCGAAGAATCTTTTTTATTTAATAAAGCAAATGAATTATTTACAACTAAAAAAAGGACAAGTGCCACTAGTTTTACTGAGTTTTTAATTATTGTTTTCATGTTTTTTTAATTAATTATTTGATACTGTAAAGTTGCACCCATTTTTAAAAAATATTTACCTCATTTGCGGCGCAATGTCACATATGTAAGATTTTTCGAAAATTTGCGAGCAATCATTTTACTTATTTTTAAGAATCAGGTTTTAATTAATTTAAATGCACGTGCGATTTTATCTTCTATTACAAGGAAATAGCATCCCGGATTCAATCCTTCTATGTCTACCGTATTAATCATTTGATGAATTTTTCCCGATAAAACCTCTCGTCCCAATTGATCTACAAGTTTATAATTTGAATTAATAAATTGTTCTTTAACTTCAATGGTGACAAAATTGCCTGCAGGATTCGGATATATTGCTATATTATTTTCTTCCGGAAACTTATCTTTTATTGTTGTTGCCAGCATTACATTTAATATTGTTTCGGTAGTTGAATCGATGCAGGCGCCTGATTCAACAATGCAGCGATAATGCTGGCCATTATTAAGCATAGTAACTTGATTTAAGACCAGCGTATCATTATCTGCACCGTTTATTAAAGTTGAATTTATAATATCCTGCCAGATCTGCCCGTTTTTTAGTTGCCATTTGTAGGTAGATGATGCCGCTGAATAATTTGCAATTAAAGTAGAAGTGGCGTTATTAAGCACAGTGGTGGTTATAGGCGGCGAAACAAGGGTAGGACACATCAAAACATTAAGTCTCCATGAATCGTTCCACATATTTCCAGCAACAACCCATAACGAATGGTTATAGTTATATACAGCACTGGCATGTCTTTCCGGCCAAGGTGTATTTTTTAATTCGTGCCAGTTAATGCCATCTTCACTATACCAAACATCCTTTCTATTACCGTTAAGGCCATCGTAACCACCAATTATCCACATGGCATTATCGT
>JBDSFC010000011.1:0-2563 GCA_039919745.1 Bacteroidia bacterium
TACATGGTATTTAAAAAACGTTCGTATACATGGTTCAAAGGCAAAAAACTTAAGGCGCGCCATTTTGGAGTAAAAGGTGCAATATCCTGGCAGTTGAGCACATTGCGTACCAGGTTTTTGTGTGAGATCATCACCCCTTTTGGTTGGCCGGTTGTGCCAGATGTATATAATAAGGTAAGCAGGTCATTTTCTGTTACTTTATTTTTTATTGCTTCAATTTTAGCAAGGTCAAGGTTTTGTTTTCCTAATTCTAAAAATTCGGCAAATGTTTTAACGCCTTCAACAGGATGAAAACTGAAAACATATTTTAAATGTGGTAATTCTTTTTCAAGACTTGCCAGTTTTTGATAAGTAGATTTTTCTGAAATGAAAATAATTTTTGCCTCACAGTGATTTAAAATGTATGTAAGATCACCACTGCTTATGGTCGGAAAAATTGGTGCTGTTGGCATAGCAACTTGCTGCGCGCCATAATCCACAAAATTCCATTCAGGCATATTACTGGCCATAATAGCAATGTTGTCGCTACTATTTAAACCCAAATGTAAAAGTGCCGAACTTACATAATTCGCTTTATTTACAAAATCGGCCACAGAATGTTTAACCCATTGCTTATTTTCTTTAGCGGTTAAAATATCGTCTTTTGTACAGGTATTTTTAAGTTGATCTAAAATATCAAAAACTCTTTTTATCTCCATAATTAATTTAAATTTCTATAAAATTAAGCGAATAACAAAATATCATTTTCCTTTGTTTTTTTAACTAACTTTACGTTTCAAATTTAGTTATGATCGTTATTACAGGTTCCGCTGGATTTATTGGCAGCGGCATAGTTTCAAAATTCAATACGGAAGGCATCAATAACCTTATCCTTGTGGATGACTTTTCTATAAATGATAAAAAGGCCAATTATACTTTAAAAACCTTTTATCAAAAAATAGAACGTAAACATTTTTTAGAATGGTTTGATAAGAACTATAATATTGTAAGTCACGTTATACATATTGGCGCCAGAACAGATACTACAGAAAAAGACGTTCATATATTAAATGAGTTGAATTTAGAATACACAAAAGCCATCTGGAACATTTGTGCTAAAAATAATATTTCTTTGATCTATGCTTCGTCTGCTGCCACTTATGGTTTGGGCGAACATGGGTATGATGATGATGAAACCAAGATCCCGCTTTTAAAACCATTAAATCTTTACGGCGAAAGCAAGAACGATTTTGATAAATGGGCTTTACAGCAAAAACAAACGCCACCAAACTGGTATGGTTTAAAGTTCTTTAATGTGTATGGTCCAAATGAATATCATAAAGGAAGAATGGCCTCTGTTATTTTCCATTCCTTTCACCAGATAAATAATACAGGCAAAGTGAAATTATTCCGCTCGCATAATCCAAATTATACTGATGGCGGACAATTACGTGATTTTGTTTATGTGAAAGATGTGATCAATGTGATCTGGTTCTTATATTCAAACAACGTTAAAAACGGTATTTATAATTTAGGAAGTGGTAAGGCCCGCACATTTTTAGATCTAGCCAACGCTACTTTTAAAGCCTTAAATATTGAACCTAATGTTGAATTTGTTGATACTCCAATTGATATACGAGATAAATACCAGTATTTTACAGAAGCCAATATGAGCAAATTAATTACCCAGGGTTACTCAAAGAACTTTACAAGTTTGGAAGAAGGTGTGGAAGATTATGTAAAGAACTATCTTTTAAAGAGTAATTACTTATAAGCCACGAATTGCACCAATTTTCACAAATTTTTTGCGCTTGTTTAAAACAGCAATTTCGTGCTAATTAATTTTTCTTAAGAGCATCTGTTAAGAAAAATATTTTCACTAATCAGTTAGAAAAAAACGATTAGTGAGAATTAGAGAAATTAGTGGCTTTCGCTTGAAGCCCTAAGTAAAATCGATCCAATAAATTCCTGTTTTTGTAAAGATATTTTTCATAAATTTAGGTTATGAGAAATCACATTAAGATAGCATTTGTTTTTGCAGCATTAATATGTACAAAAGTAACCGCACAAAACTATGGTTGCCAGGCAGGTAAAAATTCCCAGGCTTTAACCAGTATTTATTATAGTCCCGAAAATCACCGAAGCGACACCTTCGATATCTTAAAATATACCATCAATTTAGAGATCGGTAACTTTACAACCAAACTCCTTCAAGGCAATACCCAAATTCGTTTCGCGCCAAAATTAAATGGCAGAACCTATATTCGTTTTGATCTTCTTAAATTATTGATCGATTCAGTAAAAGAAAACACTACTATATTAACGTACAATTATAACGACACGATCTTAAAAGTAAATTTCACAGCACCAAAAAACACTACTGATACTTCCATCTTTACAGTTTATTATCATGGTCAGCCTCAAGGCGACCCAACAGGTTGGGGTGGTTTTTATTTTGATAATACTGGGGGTGCGCAATACGCATATAATTTAGGAGTTGGTTTTGGAGCCAAGCCACATAATTATGGCCGCGTTTGGTTTCCGTGTTTTGATAATTTTGTAGAAAGAAGTAAATATGAGTTTA
>JBDSFC010000024.1:0-3764 GCA_039919745.1 Bacteroidia bacterium
TAAACCAGGCCTTCCTATTATTTTGAAAGGCAACAAGCATATATAATTTGTTCGGGTAATTAATATTTGTTGCAATATTTATCCATGATCGTGATTGCGAACTTGGATAAGTTGGCAAACCGGTTGGCATGGTAGTGAAATTATCAAAAATATTAGGCCCGGCAAGATTATTACTACAGCCAATATTTGTAAAGCCCGCAGTGATATTATTTGTATACCACACACTATTCCCGGAAGCGTATAACGACTTAAAAGTAGGATCACTATAATCAAAAGCAAGTCCTTGCATGGGTTTTAAAGGGATTGATGCTTGCCAAGAAAGGCCCGTACTGCAATTCCCAATTGGGTTATTACAAGGGAAAACACAGGTGTAAAACACACCTCTTGATGTAGCCAAATAAATATTATTAATATTTGTTGGATCTATTAAAATTTTATAAATCGTGCTAGTGTTTTTTGGAGGGAGCATCACGGCGCAATTTAAATTTCCTGTTAGGTTTTGCCAGGTTGTTGTCCCAATTTCAATTCTATAAACTCCATTAAATGGAATACTACCATCTCCGCCACCGCCGCCAACAGCGGCATATAAATATTTTTTATTTGTTGCAAGGTCTTTAGCTAAAACAATATCAGTAACACCTGTGGTTCCAAATGCAATATCAGTATAGAAATTTATCCAATTCATTCCGCCATCACTCGTTTTAAATATTCCACCACCACTTGGACTAGAAACATAAATAGTATTACCGGAAACATCATCAGGATCAATTTGTAGTTTATCTAACCTACCACTACCAACAGAATTCTGAGGCGTATTATTAGGACCTAGATCTTGCCATGTACCTGCTGAGTTATTTGTTTGTTGTATAAAATTCTGGCTATTGTTGTTGCTTGTTAGCGATTGGTAAAAACTTAAATAAGCATTACCCATTTTTTTAAGATCGTAATCTGGAGCTAACCTTTGAACATAAAAATTCTTAAAACGCAACCAACGGTTATATCGACTCTCATGAGAAGTATCAACAGGAATAGTATCGTACCTCGCACTGATCTGTCTGAAGTTTGTGTCTCCGGGTTCAATGAAATTTTGTGATCTAAGATAAGTAGTAAAACAAAAAAGGAAAAGAAAAATTGGGATAATTTTTTTCATAAGCGAATTTTATATATAAATATAACAAATAAAAGCAGAAAATCAGAATAATCAAGTTTATTATTCTCACCCACTTTTATAAATTAGATTTAATTTTTCTTCGCTTTTTGTTCTATCCATTTTAAAATTAAAGAACTGGTACAAACGCTTAGTAAACCGGTTGGTGGCATTGGGTCTGAAGTAGAGATCATTTGCGAATGCAATAAACTGGCTGTTGGATTGATAGTGTCTACATAACCTTTACCGGGAAATGTTATCTGTGCGTAAGCCACTGCAGCATCTAAATTTAAATTAGCTGCCGGGTTAGGAGCAGAATGGCAACCTGCTGTAGCACAATTTTTTTGAAAGATGGGTTGTATGTCGTTTGCAAAAGAAACCGTTGTTGGTGTTTTACAATTAACTACTAATTTTCCTTTGTCTTGCCTGCAAGAATAAAATGTTATGGCAGATACTAAAATGCATACTGTTGCAATCACAACTTTATGTTTAAGAATAAGTTTGGTTTTAAGATACATGATAAAAGAAAGGTATAAAAATTTCTTTAAACTAGTGCAACTCCTTTACTTTTTCTTTTAATAGAGCCAGCTTTAATACTTCTTCCATCTGAGTTACGTAGTGAAAACTAAGGCCTTTTAAGTAATCAGTTTTAATGTCATCTACATCTTTTTTATTATCTACACATAAAATGATCTCTTTTATACCCGCGCGTTTCGCGGCCAGTATTTTTTCTTTGATGCCACCAACAGGTAATACTTTTCCACGTAAGGTAATTTCCCCGGTCATAGCTAAAGCTTTTTTTACTTTACGTTTTGTAAAAGCACTGGCTAAAGAAGTTAACATGGCAATACCTGCGCTAGGCCCGTCTTTTGGCGTGCCGCCTTCAGGTACATGAATGTGAATATTATGATTTTCAAAAGTATCTATATCCGCGTCAATTAAATGTGGATGCGCTTTTAAATATTCCAAAGCAAGGGTCGCGCTTTCTTTCATCACATCACCTAAATTTCCGGTCAAGGTTAATTTACCTGATTTACTTTTGCTTAAACTGGTTTCAATAAATAAAATATCACCACCAACCTGTGTCCAGGCTAAACCTGTAACCACACCGGCAATATCGTTGCCCTGGTATTTATCTTTGATATGAGATGGGCCTAATATTTTTGTAACACTTTCTTCAGTAATTTTTGGGATATCTTCTTCTCTTGCAATATGTACAGCTGTATTACGCGCAATTTTTGAGATCTTCTTCTCGAGATTTCTTACACCACTTTCTGCGGTATAGGTCTCAATTAAAAACTCCAACACTTTATCACTGATCTTTAATTGCGATTTTTTCAAACCACTTTCTTCTACCTGTTTTGGAACTAAATGTCTTTTAGCGATCTCTAATTTTTCTTCAACGGTGTAACCATTTACTTCAATGATCTCCATCCTATCGCGTAATGCAGGTTGTATATTTGCGAGATTATTACAGGTGGCAATGAACATCACTTTACTTAGGTCATAATCCAATTCTAAAAAATTATCGTAAAAGGTTGAGTTTTGTTCAGGGTCCAATACTTCCAATAAAGCAGAAGATGGATCGCCATGATAATCGGCGCCAACTTTATCTATCTCATCTAAAATAAAAACAGGATTTGAAGATTGTACTTTTTTTAAATTTTGTAAGATCCTCCCTGGCATAGCACCAATGTAGGTTTTACGGTGTCCGCGAATTTCGCTTTCATCTTTTAAACCACCAAGGCTCATGCGTACATATTTACGATCCAATGCTTTGGCAATACTTTTTCCTAAAGATGTTTTACCAACCCCCGGAGGGCCATATAAACAAATAATGGGCGATTTTAAATTTCCTTTTAATTTAAGTACCGCCAAATGTTCAATGATACGTTCTTTTACTTTTTCTAAACCAAAATGATCTTCATCTAAAATTGTTTCGGCATGTTTAAGATCAAAATTATCTTTTGTTACTTCGTTCCAGGGTAATTCTAAAAGTAATTCAATGTAATTGGTCTGAATACCATACTCTGCCGCATTTGGATTCATGCGTTGCAACTTGGCAATTTGTTTATCAAATACTTCTTTAATTTCCGAGCTCCATTTTTTTTCTTCCGCTTTATCGAGATAACCATTAATTTCCTGCTCAAAATTATTTCCGCCCAATTCTTCCTGTATGGTTTTAATTTGTGCATTTAAAAAGTATTCACGTTGCTGTTTATCAAGATCCATTTTTGTTTTATTCTGGATCTGGTTACGCAATTCTAATATTTGAAATTCTTTATTAAGATTTTCAAGCACTAATAAACTGCGGTCTTTTAAATTAGCAACCTCTAACATTTTTTGTTTGTCTGCGGTATTCGCATTCATGTTGGAAGAAATAAAATTTACCAAAAATGTGGGGCTATCAATATTATTTATGGCAAAGCTGGCATCACTTGGAATGTTTGGAGAAATTTTTACGATCTGTACAGATGTTTCTTTTAAATTAGAAATGATGGCTGTAAATTCTTTATCTGTTTGTGGTGGTTTTACTTCATCAAAGGCAGATACTTTTGCTTTGTGATAAGGGTCAGTTTGCACATACTCATCAATTTTAAATCTTCTTTTTCCTTGT
>JBDSFC010000046.1:0-4214 GCA_039919745.1 Bacteroidia bacterium
TTTGATCATTATAAACAGTTTATTATTTATAGAGATAGTTTAAATAATGAAAGTACCAGAAAAGCAAGTATACGAAGCCAGTTAAATTATGAGTTTGAGAAAAAAGAAGCCGTAATAAAAGAGCAACAGGAAAAAGAACGTGTAGTAGCCGAAGAAAAAAACCGCTTTCAGCAAATAGTTATATTTTCAGTAATTGCGGGGTTACTGCTCGTGATCATATTTGCTATTTTTATTTCGCGCTCGCTTAGAGTTACCAAACAACAAAAATTAATTATCGAAGAAAAACAAAAAGAAATTTTAGATTCAATACGTTACGCTAAACGAATTCAAACCAGTTTATTACCATCTGAAAAATATCTTGCGAAGCATTTAGCCCGCGATGACAAGTAAAACTCGTTATCAAAAAAAATATCGGTAAACAGCTGTTACCAATGATAATGGAGCCTAAAAAGGATTCATAATATAGCGTTTGCCGGCCCAAAAAACATTTGTATCTTTAAAACTACTTGTTTAAAAAGCTAAAATATTTTTTATTTGGATCCGCTTTCTGTTTTTGCCAGACGCGCTCCTTATCTCAAAACTCAGAGGTAGATTCTCTTAAAGCACTTCTTAAAACTGAAAAACAGGATACTACCCGCTTATGGTTAAGAGCTATGATCGGTGAAAATGCTGCCATTTTAAGTATACGTTATTGGGATAGCATTTACAAAGATTCAAAAAAATTAAAAATGATTGCCGTGGAGGCTGTTGCCTTGAACTATATTGGTTTTATTTATAGGACCTTGGGAAATTCTGCAGAAGCATTGAACTATTATAATCAAAGCTTAAAAATTGAAGAGAAACGCGGTAATAAAAAAGGTGTTGCCGAATCGCTTAATAATATTGGTTTTGTATACGATAGTCAGGGTAATATCCCAAAAGCTTTAAGTTGTTATGAAAGAAGTTTAAAGATACAGGAAGAGATAGGTGATAAGGATGGCCTAGCCTATTCGCTTCTCAACATTGGTTTTATTTACAGCACACAACAAGATATTCTCCGGGCTTTGAATGATTATAACAGGGCCTTAAAGTTATTTACAGACCTGGGTGACAAAGAAGGAATGGGACATTCATATAATAATATTGCAGTTATTTATTATCACCAACTTAACATTCCAAAGACCTTAGAGTATTTTCAAAAAAGTTTAAAGATCAGAGAAGAAATAGGCGACAAAAGTGATATAGCTAATTCATTAAGCAATCTCGCTTCGGTCTTTACTAAACAAGGCGATCTTCCAAAAGCCTTGGATTATTTCTTTAAAAGTTTGCGTTTAAGGATTGATATTGGTGAAAAACAAGGTATCGCTTCTTCCATGGATCATATTGGATCTATTTATCTGAAACAAAAAAAATATGCTTTAGCTTATTCTTATGTTGATAGCGCTTTAGTGCTTTCTAAACAATTGGGCTTTCCCGAAAATATTCTATCTGCAGAGCTTCTTCTTTCTAGGATAGATTCTGTAAATGGTAATTTTAATGGCGCCTACAAACATTACAAACAATATATAATTTATAATGATAGCATTGCTAACGAAAGCACACGAAAGGCAAGCATTAAAAGCCAGTTGAAATATGAATTTGAAAAAAAGGAAGCTGTTATAACTGAACAGCAGGAAAAAGAGCGTATTGTTGCCAGTGAAAAAAATCGTTTTCAAAAAATTGTCATCGGATCAGTAATTCTTGGATTATTATTAGTGATCGTTTTCGTTCTGTTTATTTTTCGTTCGTTAAAAATAACAAAACATCAAAAAGACATTATTGAAGAAAAACAAAAAGAAATTTTAGACAGTATCTATTATGCCCAAAGGATCCAAAAGAGTTTATTACCCACAGAAAAATATTTACGTAAATACTTAAACCGTTCTTAAAAAAATTAAATGAAAAATTATTTGAACTATATTTTATTTTTAGCACTGTATTTTTTGCCTCATTGTCTTTCTTCACAAACTATTATTGAGGGTCCGCAACGTGTGGTCGATTCTTTTAAAATACTTCTTAAAACCTCTAAACCTGATACAAACAGACTTAATATTTTATTTGGTTTAATTGAAAATATTAGTGATGAACAGATCTGGTATGTTTATAATGATGAGTTACTTCAGTTATCCGAAAAATTAATGAAAAGTGATAATGACCTTATTAAAAATAAAGGTAAACGTTCTTTTGCTGAAGGCCTTAACAATAGAGGTTTAATTTATAATAACCAGGGCGAAGATTCGATGGCATTAATCTACTATAACAAAAGTTTAAAGCTATGGGAAGAGATCGGCGACAAAAATTTTAATGCACTCCTACTTAACAATATTGGTTTTGTTTTTTATAACCAGGGCCATACCCTCCAGGCAATAGACTACTTCGAAAAGAGCTTACATTTACAGGAGCAGATCAGTAACAAAGATGGTATTGCCCTGTCGTTAAATAATCTGGCAGGCATTTATACATACAAAGGTGATATTCAAAAAGCATTAAATTATTTTAGCCGGGCCTTAAAGTTACAGGAGGAGGTTAACAATAACATAGGGGTTTCCACTTCTTTAAGTAATATTGGTTTTATCTATTTTAACCAGGGCGAAGCGGATAAAGCATTGGATTATTTTAATCGCAGTTTAAAGCTTCGTCAAAAAACCGGCGATAAAGTAGGCATGGGCTACACACTTAATAATATGGCAGTAGCCTACAAAAGCAAAAAAGATACACTTAAAGCTATAGAATATTTTGAAAAAAGTTTGAGACTGCGTGAAGAGATCCTTGATAAGAAAGGTGTAGCCTTATCACTTAATAATATTGGCGAAATATATGTTGGCCAGGGACACTTGCAAAAAGCCTTAACTAATTTTGAAAAATGTTTAAAGTTAAATAAAGAACTTAGTAACAAAGTAGGAATAGCCAATTCATATAACAGTATTGGTACCGTATACTTGAAACAAAAAAAATATGATTTTGCTTTTTCCTTTACTGATAGTTCCCTTGTTGTATCCAAGGCTCTTGGTTTTCCTGAAATAATAAGGAATGCTGAGCAAACACTATCAAGGATCGATTCGGCCAGGGCTAATTATGCCGGCGCATTTGCACACTACAAACAATTTATTAAATACAGGGATAGCCTTAATAATGAAGGCACACGGAAGGCCAGCTTAAAAAGTCAGTTAAATTACGAGTTCGAAAAAAAGGAAGCCGTAATAAAAGAACAACAGGAAAAAGAACGCGCGGTTGCGGAAGAAAAAGATCGTTTTCAACAAATTGTTATTTGGTCGGTTGCAGTTGGTTTACTTTTAGTTATAATATTTGCCTCATTTATTTTACGCACTTTAAAGATCACAAGACATCAAAAGATCATTATTGAGGAAAAACAAAAAGAAATATTAGATAGTATTTATTATGCAAGAAGAATTCAGAAGAGTTTATTGCCCACCGAAAAATATATGGCCAAGCATTTAAATAAATTTTAATTATCCCATTAAAAAGAAGTTGTTGTTTCGTAAAGAAATTGGATTTAAAACTTAAATATGTGAATAACTGTGCATAAGTCCTCCTTTTTATCCCTCAGGAAAACTATTAACTTCAATGCTGTAATTTATTTTAAGCCAATAAACCATGAAAAAAATATTTTTCATTTTTATTTTACTTTCTCTTCTTACTCCTTTTGTAGGAAATGCTGGTAATGAACCAAAAGGTAACGGCCTTGAAACTATGATCGCCAATAAGCTGGAGTTATTTATCAAAGAAAAAAAATTCCAGCCTGATGAAACACTTATGTATCCTGGAATAAATTCCAAGCCGCTTAAAAATAAATTAACCGAACTAATAAACGAATCTGCAAAAGACTTTATGTTAGTTGCTACCAGCCAACCCAGTGATGAAAATTATCAGAATAAGATCAGAACCGGGCTTTTGCGTTTTGATCCCTATTACACTGAATTAACTTCAGAGGATCTTGACAGGATCTATCATTACTATGAGCAACTTATTGAAATAGTTGGTTTAAAGAATGCCGGCGATCATCTTAAAAAATGGCGTTACGGCTCAGGTTCTACTAGTAAAAAATGATCAATATCCGGTGCGTTAAATTGCATTCCCGGATTTAGTAATAAAATTTGCTGCTCTAAAAAATTCCTTATCTTTAGTTCGGATTTTTTCAAATTAAATGATCAGATTTTTATTACTTATTTTACTTT
>JBDSFC010000133.1:0-3518 GCA_039919745.1 Bacteroidia bacterium
TTTTTTACATCATCAAACGATAGAGGAGTTTTATTAAGTGGCATTACGGGTGAGTTTTGTAATCCCAATTCAGGATAGGTATTAATAAAATAACACAAGGAAGAAAATTTGCTGCTATATGGAATTACAGGCGAACCATTACTGCTACCGGCAAACATATCCTGCCATGTCTCAAGATTAAGATCGCTGGCAGCCTCATAGCTTTTTGCATTATGGCAACCAGACACTGCGCAGTTTTGAGAAACGATCCTTGAAATATCTTTAGGATAATCGCCATGATTAACATAGCCAACATCTTTTTTACAAGAGAAAAAGAAAAGCAAAAAAAGAATTGATAAGTATTTAAAGTAGCCGAACAATTAATTAATAATAATTTTTTTAGTTACACTAACGGTTTGCGAATTGTGAGTTAAATTTATTTTAGCGAAATAAACGCCGCTATTTAGTTTATCCAGTAAAAAAGCCTGTGTGTTAGAAGTTATCTCTAAAACCTCAGCTTCTTTTCCGAGAAGATCATAAAGGGTTAATTTTCCATTTTCAAATTCCACTCCGTTAATAGTTATATTCAGGTTATCATTTACAGGATTTGGATATAAAGAAATATGATCATTTAATGTTGCAGGATCGTTTTCAACTACACCAACAAATTGGTTAATAGAAGAAAAGAAACTTAAGCCTCCAGATCCGTTACCAACAAAAAGATCACGCTTACCATCATTATTTATATCTTCAAAACAAATGGTAGCCTGGCCGCCTTCGTTAATATTATTTGTTGTGGCGTTAATTAAATTACAACTATTAGTGATAACAGAAGGTAGGTCATAATGAAATATCTGACCTGCAACATTTCCAACTAAAAGTTTGGTACTAATGCCTGATTTATAAAAATAAGGTACCGCATAACCATCAATTCCATATATCTGCGGATTACCTTTTACATCAATAGCACCAAAAGAATTAGTTATTAATGTAAATGCCGGAACCGTTGTGGTGCCAATGTTTTTATAATAGGCAATGCGCCCGTTTTTTCCGCCGATCATAAGGTCAGGCAGCAGATCGCCATCAATATTAAATAATTGTGGTGCGGCAGAAGCCGAAGTGGTAGTAAAATTAAAAGGATTGTTTTTAAAGATAGAAAAATTACAGGTGTTTCCGGCTCCTGCCGTATTTTCGACCCAATGAATTTGTCCGCTTGATGTGCCGATCAATAGATCATCATCGTTATCTCCATCAATATCGCCAATAGTTGGCATAACACAAGTAAGTTTTTTTGCGCCAATGTTTGCGTAGTCTCTGGAAATTAGGGAATAAGATGGTTGAGCAGTTGAACCAACATTTCTGTATAACGTAAGTTTCGACCTTAATGTATCATTTATAAAATAGCCCCAGTTACCTATTAAAAGATCTTTTTTTCCATCACAATCATAATCAAAAACAACAGGGTAGGAATTTTGACCAACCTCTATCATTTCATCCTGCAAAAAATTATTTTTTACAAATTGAAAGTTAACGGTATTAGTGGTGCTTGTGTTTTTATAATACCAAAGACTGGTTGTGTTTTCGCTGGCATAAACATTTGGTGTAGCTACAAGATCTTTTTTTCCGTCGTTATCACAATCAACATAATAGGTACATGCAAACGTATGCATTCTTATTTTTTGTGTATTATTTTTATTGGGGTAATTAGGATATTGCATTGTAGTATCCGTAATAAGTGCATTTGAACTGCTTCCACCGTTATATAAATATTGAACCACTCCAACACTGCAACCAATATCACCCATTATCAGGTCTTGATCACCATCATTATCGCCATCAAGACAAGTTAAGCATGAGCCTGCGTGGCGCTTAGAGGTTGTGCTTAATAAAGGATTAACATCTAATGGGAAAGGTCTTGGATTACACGAAGCATCATTAAGAAGAACAGAACAACTACTCTCAGTCATCTTACCCCAACAGGAGCTCTCTAACTCATAGACTAAACTGTCGCAGGTAAAATAGGTTTCTTTACTGAGGTTTTTATGATATTCAACATAAGAACCCGCTGAACTAAAAGTAAGAATATCAAGATCACCATCGCCATCAATATCTGCTATTCCCGGCACACCAATACTGCTGGCATAAAGGGATGATACACCATTAGGAAATCCAGGCGCAAAATCTGATTGTATTGCAGAAGTAACCAAAACAAAATTTATTCCAGCCGAAACCGAACTAATATTTTTATAGACTTTAACTTCTCCGTTTGCAGAACAAAAAACATCTTCCATACTATCACAATTGTAATCATGAAGCACGGCCCAATCTGATGCCGGGGGAAATAAATAGCTAAGGTCTGGATTTGAAATATATTTTATCTGTCCAGGGGTGCCTGTATTTATAAAACAACGAAACCTGCCGGGAGAAAAGCCAGTTGGCTTGTCAAAAACAACAATATCTTTTTTGCCATCAAAATTAAGATCGATGTTAGAAATGTTAGATGAATTTATACCGTTTGCCCATGGCATTATTAACCGGTTAGTATTTTCTTTAACAACAATAGCAGTATCACGGCCAATCAGTAACTGGCCAAAAGAAATTTCGGTAAATAAAATAGAAAAAATAAGAAGAATATACCTTAACATATTACAAAAATATGCAAAAAAAAGGCCAAAAACGAAAAGGTTTCTGCCAATTAAAAGTTAATTAGCCCCACATATAAAGGATGGCAGACTATGCTTTATTTTTTGTAATTTAACCCGTAATTTTACGTAATTGAAGAGACTATTTTTCATAGTTATTTTATTTTTGTGTTTAAAAGCTTCCGCCTTCCATATTGTGGGTGGCGAAGTGATCTATGATGACCTTGGCGGAGGTAATTACAGAATAACTTTAAAAGTTTACCGGGATTGTTTTAGTACTAATGGCGCGCCTTTTGATGGTACAGGCGGTAACGCTTCGGCCGCTTACCTTACAGTTTACGACGCTTTTCAAAATCAAATAGGTGTTTATGATATCGGTTCGCCAACCATTACATCCGTGCCACCGGCGATCAATAACCCCTGCATTATTACACCAAATAGCATTTGTGTAGAGCAGGGTATTTATACCTATACGCTCAACCTGCCACCCATAATGGGAGGTTATTATATTGTTTATCAACGCTGCTGCCGTAACTCAACCATCCTTAATATTGTTACCCCTAATTCTGTTGGATCTACTTATTTCACGCATATTCCAGGCCCGGAAGTAGTCGCTTCAAATAATTCGCCAAGATTTACAAATCTCCCTCCCATTTTTGTATGTAATGGTTTAAAATTTACATTTAATCATTCTGCTACTGATCCTGACGGAGATCAATTGGTTTATTCTATTTGCTCACCGTATCAGGGACTGGATGGTTGCTGCCCATCTCTTAATGGAGCACCTCCAAATGGGAGCAGTTCTACTTGTTTATCACCACCCTCTCAATGCCCAACATCTGCGCCGCCGCCGCCATATGCCGCAGTAGTTTTTATTAATCCTTACACGTCGTCATA
>JBDSFC010000101.1:0-5511 GCA_039919745.1 Bacteroidia bacterium
GGTGATAAGTGTAAAAGAAATGATCCCTGTGGTAATTATACCCATGATCAGTGCAAAGGCTACTTTTTGTTTCATTGTATTTATATTTTTAATTATACATTTTATACCGTTCGGTATATTTTTATTCAAAAAAAATTATTTTATTATCTCTTTGTTTATTATCACCACAATTCTATCAAGTGCAGAAAATAGCAAACCCTGATCATTCATTATTTTAGATACCATTATTCCACCTTCCAGCAGAGTAAAAATGGTGTAAGCATATTCCTGCGACGAAATATTCTTTTTAAACTCTCCTTTTTGTTTCCCTTCATCAACAATAGTACTTAAACGCTTTGTCAGACGCTTAATACTATCCTGCACATTTTTTTTAAGGAAAGATAAATTATCATCCGCTTCTATTGAAGCATTTAATATCGCACAACCCCCTCTTTCAAATACTTTTTTCCAATTGCTGCGATAATACTCTGTAAAAGCAATTAACTTCCCTGTAGCAGTACTTTTGGCATCTATAAATTCTGTTAGACGTTCGTTCAGCTTACGAATATTATATTCATAAACAGCAGTGGCCACCTCATCCTTATTTTCAAAATTGCCATAAATAGATCCTTTGGTCAATCCTGTAATTTCTGTCAGGTCATTTAGTGAAGTACCGGCATAACCTTTCTTGTTAAAGATCGGTGAGGCCCTCTCTATAATATATTCGCGTGTTTTTTCGGCTTTTGACATTGTATAAATGTTAATCCTGATACAAAGGTACATAAAATATACCGATTGGTATATTTTTTTATTATTTTTTAACACAGAAGAGTTAAAACACAAATTCGCGCAATCAGTAAATGTTTGGGGAAACGCCATTTACATCAGAAAGAGTTGACTGGTTTATAAAAACATTTAAGAAGGATTAACTACAGTAGTTCTACAATTCATAACAATATCCTATAGGTGCATTATCGTATAAAAAATAAAGGTTGTATTTTTTGCAGACATTACTAAATTTTTTTTGTGCTTTTCCGTTTATTATTCTCTATCTTTTTTTTATACCTACTCTATTTGAATGCAGAGAAAAAATACGATCCGTTTTATTTTCGTAAATTATTTTGACATGCATCTAGGTGATTATACTTACTAAAACGTAAGTCATTATACCTATGTTAATATTTTTCTATTAAAACTTGTACTATAAACGTTGTATGTGGTAGCGACCAAAAAAATAAAAGATGCAAATTTGTATACATCTTCAAGCGCAAACCGAAAAGCTTTAAAAGAGTAGGTAAAAATTCAAATCATAATTCCATGAAAAATTTATGTTTAAAACAGAAATGGGTTCGCAGGCAATTAAAAATTGTTGTCCTCTTACTCTTTGTAATTAGTACGATTAGCGTGAAAGCACAATTCACGCCTTTATCTTATTGGCAGTGGGCCTTTGGCGCTAATGTAGGAATGGATATTAACGGTGCACAGATAAACTGGTATTCGAATAATATGTCTACACAGGAAGGATGCGCATCCTTTAGTGATGTGAATGGTGATTTAATGTTGTATACCGACGGTGCCATAGTATGGAAAGTTCAGTCTGCAGTAAATTTTGTATGCCCAACACTTTTAAATGGTTCTCCTAATAACGGTTTAGGGTCTGCCGCTCAGGGAGTTTTTATTCTTCCAAGGCCGGGTGTTGCTAACCAGTTATTTATATTTACCGTTTCAGATGCTAATGCTGCTAATCCAATAAATCATGGTTTAACCTGTTATACATATGACTGGAATACGAATACGATCACAAACACTTTTCAGCCGCTGATAAACAGTTTTTGCACCGAAGCAATAACAGCAATTCCACATTGTAATGGTACAGATTTTTGGATCGTTGTAAAACCTATCATAAATCCCACACAGGTAACAGCACCTTCACAAACACTTGTTGCCAATAATGCAACGGGTGCTCAAAACAATTGTTTGTATTCTTATCTTGTTACTAATGCAGGTATGTCAAATACACCTGTTGTAAGTAATTTCGGTGCAACAGCGGCCTTCACCCCTAGCTTAAGCGGAATACCTTTAAACTGGGTTTGTACTTTGAAAGCTTCGCCGGATCGCAAATTTTTGGCGCTTGGCGAAAGAGATGTGAATGGTACGGCGGGTGCCTTAAATCTTTATCAGTTTGATTGTGGAAGCGGAACTTTTAATTTTGCAAACAGACAGGCGCAAACTTATATTGCATATGGGGTTTCTTTTAATCAAACATCTACTTTTGTTTATACAAGTAACGGTTCGGATATCAGAAGGTATGATATAAGAAACGTAACAACTTCTTTATCATGCGGTGGTGCAGTTACATCTTTACCTATCACAGATTTTGCAACCCAGTTTTATAGCAATAACGCAATATATCAACTGCAGTTAACCGAACAGCTCGGAAACTTTCCGGGTTGTATATTGGCTGCAACAAATGGCAACACTATAAACAGATTGAATGTACCTGACAATATTATTAATCCGAATTTTACGGCTAATGCATTTGGCCTGCAAGCAGGTACTCTTTGTCGTGCCGGTCTTCCCAATAATATGGATGCTGATGTGCCAACTAGTGTAGCACCTCTAACTTGTTCTGTTTGTCCCAACAATTGTAGTAATACATTTTGTTTTGACGTTTCGGGTTGCATTAATGGAAGTATAACCTGGAATTTTGGTGATAATACAATTATTAGCGGAACGGGTTATAATCCTGTAACCAGCACTCCTAATACTTCAGGTACTTTTCTTAATCCTTGTCATACATATACTGCAACCGGTATTTATACTGTTGCTGTTACTTCGCTTAGCCAAACCTGCACGCAAACTATTATGGTTTCAACTAATTGGGATATCACTACTAAAAATTCTAATAAAAACGATCAGGGTAATGATATTATAGTTGATGCAAATGAGAATGTATATGTAGCAGGGACGTTTGAAATGAATACAACCTTTACAACACCCTGCGGAAATATTACTATTCCCGGCGGCGGCATGCCAGGTACATCTGCCTATATTGCCAAGTTTGATAAATGCAGTAATTTACTCTGGATCAATTACGAAAATAGTCCACTTAATTCTACCGGAATGGGAATAGCATTAGATCCTATTACCAACCAGGTATATATGAGTGGTATTGGAGCAGGGGGCGGCTTGCTTAATTTTCAATCCAATGCAGAAAGGCCTTGTATAAGTGCTGCCAGTGCTCCGTCTGCCTTTTCGGCGGCACAATATTATGTTGCAAAATTTAACGCAACAACCGGCGCGTATATTAGCGAATACAGTGGTGCTCTTCCGGGCCTTATCTCTATCAAGCCTGGTGTGTTTGTGGATGTTCAATCTACAGGCGCAAACACTGGTGTGTATGTTACGGGTTCATATTTTAATGGTACTACAGACGTTGTTTTTGTTCAGAAATTAAATTCTGCATTAACTGTTCAGCAATGGATGAATTTTTCACAGCCTACTTTAGTTGGTGGTATAGAAACTGTTCAGGATATCGCTTATAGTCCTTCAAGCGATAATATATTTATTACTGGTACGTATGCAGGCGATATTAAGTTTGGAACTACTATAATCTCTACTCCCGCGTCTACAGACGCATTTGTTTGGGGTTTCACAGGCGCTACAGGTGTTGTAACCGGTGCAAATGATCTTGGCAACCTTGGCGCTTACAATGCTTCGGGTACGAGCCTGATCACTAACGGATCATCTGTTTATTGTACCGGCGTTTTTAATAATAACATTGGCAGCGTTTTCGGATCAGCATTTAGTTTTCCCGGCGGGCCGGTAAATAAATTAAGATCATACGTAGTGGCTTTTAATTCAAATGCTTTATCGCCTACAAGTGTTATTAATGCGGTTGAAATAAAATCCAATATAAATTTAGGAGATGTTAAGACCACGGGTATTGGTATTTCAACTGCTAGTGGTCAATTAGTGGTAACGGGTACTTATAATAATTCGGTTAATTCTCCGGCCTTCGTTTCAAATAACGCAGCTTATGCAAATTCAACCGGAAATAAAATGTTTGAAGCCGCATTTTTAATAAGCGGTTTAGTACCGCAATGGTGCATCGGTACAAACGATAATAACACGCCTAACTCTGTTCATTTCTCAACAAAAATTGCAGCTCTTGGCGCGCATTGTTATGCAACCGGTGGCTACATTAATAATATGAGTTATAACCTGGGCATGCCGGCATCAGGGCCATTAAATGCAACCTTTATCGGAAGCCGAAACACCTATGTTGTAAGAAATGATCTTTCAGCTTCGGGAACTTTCTTTAAAACAGCTGCAGGCGAAACCACTACTTCTATACTTGAATTTGATTACGATATGAAGAACGCGATCACTGTTTTTCCTAATCCGAATAAAGGAGTATTTACAATTCAATCACTTGTATCATTTACCAACTCAACCATTTTAATAAATGATGTAATGGGAAAATGTGTTTACAAAAAACAATATGCCTCTTTGCAAAATGAAGAAATAAATATCTCGCATTTAAATAACGGTATTTATTTTATTCATCTTACTAATGCTGAAGGTGCGCATGAGGTAAGGAAAATAGTTAAAGAATAAAAAATATAAAAGCGCAAACCGAAAAGCTTTAAAAAAGAGTAGGTAAATTTTAAATTAAATTTTTATGAAAAAAATAAACCTTGGTCTTTTAATACTAATAATGGTATTAAATTCCTGTAAAAAAGAAGAAAAAACAATGTCGCCAATAACTACTAATAGCGCCCCTGCCGAAGGTGCAAGCAAGCAGCCAACAGCTTTAACCCTTCAGGAATTGCTTCAGTTCCCAGAAGACATGGAATCTCAAAATTTCACAATGCAACAATTGCGCCTGGGCTATGGATTACTTAAAGTTCTTAAAACAACTACAGCTAAATCTGAAATTGTAACCTATGCGCAACAGTCGAATGATCGTGGTATAAATTTAGATCAGTACCTTGCGGCAAAACCCGGAAAGCTTGCTACCATTAATGCTGAACTGGCAAATGTACCGGCAGGAATAGGAACAGGGAACAGTTATGCAGAAATCAGAAACTACCTGACGTATAATACCGTACCCTATAAGTTTACTTTAAAGGTAACGAATTGTTCAACTGCAGTAACTAATTTAGGATTTTATCTGGCCATTGGGCAAGAAATAAAAACTGACGATGATTTGTTGGCCAATCATATTCCGGCATGGTATTATTCGGCAGATGGAACCACAAGCATAGTTTTATTAAGTGATTACGACCTAACACACGAATCGGAGCCAATAATTATTATTTCAGAGATCAATACATCTGCATTTACAAATAACCATGTACAATCAAGTACTATTCCTCTTATCTATAATTTTTCTACTTCTGGAAATAATCCCCCGCCAGTTGTTTTAGCTACGGCAGAATTGTATCATACAAGCGCAAGCATTAACTACCGCTATGAAAGAGATCATAAATCAGAATATACGATCACTTCATATTTTACAGCCTGGCC
>JBDSFC010000111.1:0-11248 GCA_039919745.1 Bacteroidia bacterium
TGATGTAATGCCGGACATTGTTCTTTTGGACATTGAAATGCCTAATTTAAGTGGGAGTGAAACATTTGAAATGATACGTAAGAGTTACCCGAGTTTGAAAGTTATTTTCCTTTCCACACATTTTGAGGAACTTTTAATGGAGCATTTTATTTCAAAAGGCGCTAGCGCTTTTTTGTCAAAAAATAATGATATTGAAGTGGTTGCAGAAACAATTCGCCTAGTCTATGAAAATAAATATATTCAAGCATATAGTTTTTCTGAAAAAAAATTCGAAAATGGACGAAAGCTCAAATTTAGTAAAAGAGAATCAGAAATTATTCCTTTAATATGCGCGGGGAAATCAAATAAAGAAATCGCAGAAAGTTTAGAAATAGGAAATAAAGCTGTGGAAGCGCATAAAAATAATTTATTTAAGAAGACAAAAACAAAAAGTGCTGCGGAATTAATAAACTATATTTTTAAAAGAGGATTAAACCATTTAAATTAAAAATATGTCAGGTCAATTCTTGAAGAATGATTTGTCAATCTATTTATAGTTTTGATTAGAGAAAATCAGGATGTGTATACTTTTAAGAATTCCATTTTTCTTAATGTTGTCTTGTAGGTTAATATGCACTCTTAAATAGCCCAATAGTTGTTAAATCTTTAGTGTGTTGAAAACTTTAGCCCGTAAACAGCCCGTAGATTTTACAAAAAACCCCTGCGTCCTTAGATTAACAGGGGTTTTAAGATTAAAAATGTACCCAGGAGGAGACTCGAACTCCCACACCTTACGGCATACGCACCTCAAGCGTACTTGTATACCATTCCAACACCTGGGCATCGTATACTTCTCAAAAACGATTGAGAGATAGCACTTGAGCTATTTCCTGCAAAGATGCAATTTTTTCAATAAAAATTGTAAAGCTTTTCGGGCATTTTCTACGTACTTTTTGTGGGTTTAGCGCCAGGGATGCAAAGGGTTTAGCTCGGGCGAGGTTTTCTCGCCCAGCCGGAGCGTGAGCGAAGCCCATAGCAGCCCGCCCGGGCGCCCAAAAGACTATCTTTGAAGATAAAATCAAAAATGTGCCGTCTTTTTGCGGTTTTTAAACAATTTATTTATATATTTGCGTCCCTATTTCAAAAGCCGCTGTTTACACAAGGTAAAGTATGCTGGAAATATTAAACTTAAAAATTTTACAAAATGAGCCTTTTATTAGACTACGTAAAAAAAACATTAACCAGCGAAGTTAAACATCCAAACTTCAAAGCAGGAGATACTATTACCGTATCTTACAAAATTAAAGAGGGTGAAAAAGAGCGTATCCAGCAATTTAATGGTATCGTTATTCAACGCAAGAACGAAAGAGCAACAGCTTCTTTTACAGTTCGTAAGATCAGTAATGGTGTTGGTGTTGAGCGTATTTTCCCAATTGCTTCTCCTTTTATTGATAAAATTGAAGTAAATAAAGTGGGTATCGTTCGTCGTGCTAAAATATTCTATATCCGCGAACTTACCGGTAAAGCAGCACGTATCCGTGAAAAGATCCAAAACAAAAAAGAAAAAGTTTAATCTTTACAATTTATATTTTCAAAAGCCGTATCAATCAACCGATACGGCTTTTTTTATCTTAATATTTTTTTTAACACATAGAAACATAGAAAAAGACTCACTAAACGCAGAGAGTTTCACATAATTTTCTTCGCATGCGAAGAAAATACTATGTTTTACTGTTTTTTAAAAGAGTTTTCCCTATGTAAAAAACTATGTGTCTATGCGGTTGATTTATCCCCTAAATCACCCTAAATGGGGTTGTTTAAGTTAAATTATTATTCTATTTTTAACGCCTAACTAAAAAAAATATGGAACAATCAACAGCTCAAAAAGGACATCCAAAAGGACTCTGGGTATTATTTGGAACCGAAATGTGGGAACGATTTAACTTCTATGGCATGCGTGCCATCCTTACATTATTTATGGTAAACTCTTTAATGATGAAAGAAGCAGATTCATCATTGATCTATGGAGGTTTTTTAGGATTATGTTATTTAACGCCAATGTTAGGTGGGTTTATTGCCGATCGTTTTTTTGGTAACAGAAATTGTATCATGCTTGGTGGCATAATGATGGCCATAGGACAAATGATCTTATTTGGAAGTGCCACTGTGTTTGACGGAAATCTTGATCTTGCAAAAACATTATTATGGGTTGCCTTAACTGTAATTATTTTTGGTAACGGTTTCTTTAAGCCAAACATTTCAAGTATGGTTGGAAGCTTATATCCTAAACAGGAAAAAAGCAAATTAGATACAGCCTTTACTATTTTTTATATGGGTATTAACTTAGGGGCATTTTTAGGCCAGTTAATTTGTCCATTAGTGGGTGATGTTAAAGATGCCGGTGGTGTTAGAGATATTCATGCATTCAAATGGGGCTTCTTAGCAGCATCTATTGCTATGTTAATTGGTACAGCTGTTTTTTATTTTTTAAAAAATAAATATGTTGTAACTCCCGAAGGAAAACCTTTAGGCGGTTTGCCAAAACATAATGACGCATCACATTACGAAGAAGGCGAATCACAAAAAGCTGTTTTCTCACCAATGTCATTAATTCTTGCTGTAGTTTCTTTTGTTATTTTATTTTTTGTTTTCAGATATATGTTAGCGGGTACAAATCCTGTTAAAACAATTATCTATCCAATTATTTATGCTTTAGGTTTAACATTGGCAGGCTTAATTATATCCGATAAATCGTTAACCAAAGTAGAGCTACAACGGATTTTAGTAATTTACATTGTAGGATTTTTTATCATCTTCTTCTGGGCTGCTTTTGAACAGGCGGGTTCATCATTAACGTTTATTGCAGATAATCAAACAGACAGGCATATTTTTGGTTGGGAGATGCCACCAAGTATGGTGCAGATCTTTAATGGAATATTTGTTTTTGGTTTTGCATTTCCATTCAGTATTCTTTGGGATAAATTAAGAGCAAAAGGTAAAGAGCCATTATCTACCGTAAAACAAGCAATAGGTTTAGCGTTAATAGCAATTAGTTATTTTATTATTGCACACAATGTAAAAGATTTAGGCAACAGCGGTTTATTAGGAATTCAATGGTTAATTCTATTGTACTTAATTCAAACATTTGCAGAGCTTTGTTTATCACCAATTGGTTTATCATTGGTTGGTAAATTATCGCCTAAACGTTTTGCTTCTTTATTATTTGGCGTTTTCTTTTTATCTAATGCTGCCGGTTATGCTTTAGCAGGATCGTTGGGAGCATTAATACCTGCTACGGGCGATAAATTTAAAAAAGCACAGGAATTAGGAATTGATCTACAGGCTGTTCTTAATAAAACAATTACACCAACTGCCGAGCAAATAAAATTATTAGATGAGAATCAGATCAGTGCGGCTAACCCCGTTTTTGTTGGAATGGAAATTCATAACTTATTTGAATTCTTTATGGTGTTTGTTGTATTAACGGGCATTGCAGCAGTTGTATTATTTATGCTAACGCCATTCTTGAGAAAGATGATGCACGGTGTTAAATGATTTAATGGAACGCTGATCACGCAGATTAATAGGATTTGTATGATTAATTGCAGTTCCGATAATGTTTTTCAAGCCTGCAATAACACATATTAATATGATCAGCACTGATAATTATAAGCATTCAGAAATAACTGAAAAAATTATCAGTGCTTTTTATAAAGTATATAATACTTTAGGTTATGGTTTTTTAGAAAAGGTGTATGAAAACGCTATTTTTATTGAACTTGTTGCTCAAGGGATGCGCGTTGAAAAACAAAAAAGAATAAAAGTATTTTACGAAAATAAAGAGGTTGGAGAATATTTTGCTGATTTAGCCGTTAACGAATTTGTAATCGTTGAATTAAAAGCAGCAGAAAATTTATGCGAGGAACATGAATTTCAACTTATTAATTATTTAAAAGCTACAGAAATTGAAGTGGGTTTACTTTTAAATTTCGGCAAAAAACCGGAAGTTAAACGCAAAGTTTTTTCCAATAAAATAAATCAAGAGTTGAATCATAAAATAGAAAATCATATTTAATCATAACAACCAGCGTTATCAGCGTTCCATTGGAAGATTTAGCACAAATACAAAATTTTAAAGGTAAGTACCCCAGGCAACTGTGGTACTTATTTTTTAGTGAGATGTGGGAACGCTTTAGTTTCTATGGAATGCGGGGCATGCTGGCTTTTTTTATGGTGCATGAATTAATGCTCAATGAAAAAGTAGCTAATTTACAATACGGTGCCACACAAGCTTTTGTTTATGCATTTACTTTCATTGGTGGTTTATTCGCCGATAAAATTTTAGGTTATCGAAAGTCTCTTTTCTGGGGTGGATTATTAATGATCGTTGGAAGTATTATTCTTGCCATAGATCCCAAAGAATTTTTTTTCCTGGGAATTGGTTTTAATATTATTGGTACAGGGTTTTTTAAACCAAATATTTCTACCATGGTTGGTAACCTTTATAAAGAAGGTGATCCAAGAACAGATGCAGGTTTCTCTTTATTTTACGCAGGTGTAAATTTAGGAGCATTGTTAGGAGGTTATCTTTGTATTGCTATTGGTAAAGGGGAGTTGTTTCAAAGTTTTATTCCAGAAAAATTACAATGGAATGTTGCTTTTGGTTTGGCTTCAATTGTAATGGTAGTTAGTTTATTGACTTTTATAAGAACGCAAAAAAGTCTGGGACAAATTGGGCTTTCGCCTTTAGTAAACTTAAAAGCAAACAAGCGCAAAATGGCTGAGGTACTTACTTACGTTGGTTCGTTGGCGGTTATTCCTTTTGTTATTTTATTGGTATCTAATCCCGGGTATACAGATATTTTTATGTACATCATTGGTCCTCTGGCTTTAATTTATTTTTTAATTGAGATGATCGTAAATTATTCCTGGGCTGAGAATAAAAAATTAATTGCAGCCATGATCTTTATTATTTTTTCTATTTTCTTTTGGGCATTCTTTGAACAGAGTGGAGGATCACTTAGTTTTTTTGCCGCAGATAATTTGGATAAAAATCTTGTTGGATTACAGCTTGATCCAAATGGTGTAAACAATTCGGCCAATTCATTATTTGTGATTTTATTTGCTGCATTGCTTGGTATCCTTTGGATCTGGATGAACAAAAAGAAAATTGAACCCAATACAACCGTAAAATTTGGATTAGCCTTTTTATTTTTAGCAGGAGGTTTTTATATTTTTTATTACACTAAATTTTTCGCCAGCGCTGAAGGCATTACTTCTTTAAATATTTTTACGTTAGGTTGGTTGGTGATCACCTTTGGTGAATTGTGTTTATCACCAATTGGTATGTCTGTTATGACAAAACTCTCTCCTCAAAAATTACAGGCCGGTATGATGGGCATGTGGTTTTTAGCAAGCGCTTACGGGCAATATTTTGCAGGGATCTTAGGAGCAAATATTGCTGAGGCTTCATCTAATTCAACTAATCTCGAAAAATTAAATATATATGCAGATGGCTATAAACAATTAGCTCTTTATGCTTTAGTTGCAGGAGTTATCCTTGTATTAATTTCTCCATTGGTTAAAAAATTAATGGGTTCAGTAAAATAAGTCCTTTCTGTTTCACATCACAACCTTAATTTTATTTATTAAAAATTAATCTTTAAATATTAAGATCTTGCTTTAAGTCTTATTTATTTTGTTTTTACGGAGATAATGCCGTTTCGCTTAACAATGTTATCATCAAAATTTTCGACGGTTATATCTCTTGTAAATTCACCTTTTTGAACAATAAGTCGTTTTAAATTAAAATGCCTGTCGTTAATAAAAACCTGGTCATGTTTTTTGTAATGGTCATTTGATAAATGCCCAAAGATAACCGCTGTTCCCGGAGAAAGTATTATTCTTACAACAGCTCTTGCAGTGTCCATATCTTTAAGTTCAACAGGTTCATCCCATTTAATATCGCCCGATTTGTAGATCTTATAACCTGTTGGATAATTATCAAAGATGGCAAAACCCTGTGCAGGACTTTCTACTTCGTACTCAACTATCAGGTCCATACCTGTTGGGTTTGAAACTAAAAAATATTCCTGCCATGAACAACCCTGGAAAAAGAAAATAAACAGTAAGCTAAAAAATAAAAATAATTTTTTCATGTTTTATTTTTTACAATAATGATCTGATTCTTCTAAAGGATATTTTTTATCAAGATCAATATTATTCATGCTTTCAACAATACCCCATTTAAATAATTTTTCAAAATAGGGGAGAAGTTTGTTTGTTTTTATTTGTTGTAAAAAATACACTTCGTGTTCTTTTTCTTTTATCCCCATTTCGTACAATACCTTATCATGTTCTGTAATGCCAAGAGAATTAAAAAATTGTTTCATTCGAAAATATTCACAAACGTTACCGCTTTCTAAACGCCCGGCAAAATAAAATGGCATAAACCAACCAATAATAAAGCAGGAACCTGAAATTATTTTGCCTACAACATGAAACCTGAACTCATAATATTTTGAAATTGGAATATTATATTGGTTCATTATTTTAAGCACTTCTTCCCTGTGTCCCCATTCATCGATCTCTATCTGGCGGATGGCTTTTTTTTCTTCCTTGTCTTTTACTGAAGCTGCATGCCCCTGGTAAGCAAATGCAGCAGCCTTTTCGGCTGAATAGGCTTGTTTTAAAAGGTCGGTTAGTTCAGGGTGGTTGATCTGCATTTGGATGGTTTAAAAGTACTTAATTGTGTGCAGCCAAACAAGTACACAAATTGTTTAACTTTTTAACAAAGTAAGGATCTCGGTATCAAGAAACGCACCATTGTAAAAATAGTTCTCTTTAAAATAAGCTTCTTTTTTGAACTTAAATTTTTCGAGTAATTTTCTTGATTTATTATTATTGGGATTGATGTTAGCTTCAATACTGTGAAGTTTCATTTTTGTAAAACCGTATTCAATTACTTTTGGCATGGCTTCGCTTATAAGGCCTTTATTCCAGTATTCGGGCATAAGCATATAACCGATCTCTGCCCTGTGATTATCTTTCTCAGTTCTATGAAAAGAAATGGTTCCAATAAGGTCTTTTTGATCTTTCAGGCAAATGGCCCAACTTATAGTTTCGTTATCTTTTGTTTTTTTATTGATCATTTTAATGAAAGGTTTTATTTCATCAACTGAAGTTGCCGGATCTTTATCAATAAACTGCATAGCTTGTTTGTTGCTTCGTAACAGAAACAAGTTATTGGCGTCCTTTTTATTTACTTCGCGAAGAAGTAAACGGTTGGTTTCTAAAACAGGAAAAGGTTTAAAGTTAAATTCTAACATTTTTTTTGCAGGTTATTTTTCGTACAGTTCTATTGGCAAACCATCGGGATCAAAGATAAAGGTAAATTTTTTATGAGTGAACTCATCAGTACGAATAGGTTCAAAATAAATTGTTTTGGTTTTTAGGTAGTCTGTTACTTCAATAATGTTATTTACTTCAAAGGCAATGTTCCTTAAACCTCTTGCCTCAGGCCAGCTTGCTCTTCTAGGTGGATCAACAAAAGAGAAAAGTTCAATAACATATTGTCCGTTTAATGACAGATCCAGTTTATGAGATTTTTTTTCTTCCCGGTAAACTTCATGCTCGATCTTAAAACCTAAAAGCTCGGTATAAAATTTTTTAGAAACATCGTAATCCGAACAAATGATAGCTACATGGTGTATTTTTTTAAGAAGTTCCATTTGCTAAAATTAAATAATTGTTTATATTTATATAGCTTTTATAGTTAAAAAAATTACAAATGAATGCTGTAATTGATATGTTTAAAGAGGTAGCTGCATCTGAGGTGTGGGAGTTTGATGGCTATTATATTTTTTTACGAAAAGACGGCATTATGCAGCTTCAGTTTAAAGAAGGTTTTAGCGGCGATGTAAAAGATGCCAGGAATATGATAGATACTTTCAGGCAATTAAAAACAACAGAAAAAGTGTTGGCGCTGGTTATTTACAAAGATGATAATACATTTACTAAAGAGACCAGGGAATATATTGCCAGCGATGAAGTATCAAAAGTAGTGCAGGCTGATGCGCTTGTTATTAAAGGTTTGGCTTTAACAATTATAGGTAATGGTTACCTAAGAATAAACAAGCCAAAACGCCCCACACGCTTATTTGCCAATAAAGAAAATGCCATTAAGTGGCTGGAACACTTTTTGTAAGATAATAATAGTAACTTCAGCTCCTATTAAATTATGTTTATCCTGAAATTCAAAAATACAAAGCTGTTTATTGTACTTTTTGCTTTTATTATTACTTCCTGTGTGGTAAGAGCTCCACGTTTTACTATGGTTGAAAAAGTGTTTGAGTTAAAAATGGGTATGACAAAGGAAGAGGTTTCACAGGTACTTAACGTAAAGCCCTACAATTTTAAATTACTAAACGATACTGTAAGTGTTTTGCTGTATAAATACAGGGTAACCGATAGGGTTATTTTGCCTTTTCTGTTAAAGGAAAACAATGGTAGAAGTGTTAGGGGTAAATATGTCAATCTAATGATCACATATAATGTAAGCGGCAAGGCTACACGGATAGAAAGTTGTAATGACTGCGATCCGACTACAATAGATGAGAAAAAATTTGATGTAAATAAGGTGGTTACTTTCTTAACCGTTACCCTGCCGGTTGTCCTGGTCTTTTTAGGAATTAAATTTGGAGCATCTGTCTCTCCCTGATCAATTTTGCTGTTTAAATAAAAAGTATTTTGTTTTACCGGCCGTTAAAAGATAAATAGATGTAATTGCACCGGGTAATAATATCAAAGCAGTGTAGGAGAGAGGAAAGTGAAAAAGAAAAAGTAACCCTAATCCAATTAGTGGCGAGATAAAAGAAACCAGGCTTAATAAGCTTGGGTAATAAGCATACTTAATGGTATTGCCTGCTTCAATCACTACTGATTGTTCCCCACTTTTAATATTCTGTTTAACTTTTACTGTGTATGTGCCAGGTTCAAGTTCAAATTCTTTTTGCTCACCACTGGCCATATTGCCATAAGATCTGTCATTAATGTAAACTTCCATCCCAACAGCCAGTCCATTAAAGTTTTTTTTGCGGGTTAAAATTAATTTTCCTGAACTCATTATATAGAATTATGATATAAGATCGTAAAAAGCAAAGCTAAACCTGCTGGTATAGTTTGCACAAATAAAATAGTTTTTTGAACAGTTACAGCGCCATAGATACCGGCCACCATTACACAGCCAAGAAAGAAATAAGCTACATTACAACTCCAGTTAACATCAAAGATTAGTAACGACCATATTAAGCCAACTGCCAAAAAGCCGTTGTATAAGCCCTGGTTAGCTGCCAGGCCTTTTGTTTTTTCAAACAGGTCGGCAGGAAAAGATTTAAAAGTGGCTTTTCCTTTTGTGGTCCATGCAAACATTTCTAAATAAACAATGTAAAAATGAATGATGGCAACAAGAAGAATTAAGATTTCGGAAATTAATTTCATGCATTATTTTTAAAAGTAAAAATAACATTAAATAAACAAAAAAGAGGAAATTATTATTGTAGTATTTTGTGAAGCTTTTTAATATCATATCCTTTTTTTGCACAACGTTCAACGATCTCCTGATATTGTATCTCGGCCATGCTGCCACTACGGTTCATGATGTAAAGGTATTTCTTTTTTGGGTGACCAACCACCACATAAGAATAGTTTATTTCGTCCAGTTCTTCTACAAGATAATCTGCTTTAAAAGGCCATACAAACTGCACCTTCCATTTTACGTTGCCACTTTCTTTATTTGGAAAACCTTTTGATCTTACCGAACTTTCTTTAGTACTTGTTCCTTTTTTATAGGTGGTGTAAATATCGATCGTTCCTTTTTTATTAAGGGTATAGGATTCCGTAACGTAGTTCCATTTTTTATCAAAACCGCTTGGAATAGAGGCTATCTCATACCATTTACCTGAATACTTATCCAGGTTAACACTTTTTACATGTGTTTGAGCAAATCCAGATCCGGTAAGTAAAGCTGCCATAACCATCCATTTTAAAAGTTTCATATTATTATAATATGAAAATTACATGCAAAACGAATTCCACATGGCATAAAAGGATTAAATAAAAAACAGGGAATTATGTGAGGTGAAAATTCCTCAATTTATTTTACGCGTTCAATATATTCGCTCGTTTCTATATTGATCTTTAGTTTGTCACCGTTAACTACGAATAATGGCACCTGGATCTTAATACCACCTTCTACTTCAGCGGGTTTAAGCAATTTTCCCTTTACACCTTCTTCTGTATAAGTTACAACTAACTCAGCATATTTTGGCAAATTACCGCTAAGCGGCTTTTCATTTTCATCAAAACGAATAGTAAGGATCATTCCTTCCTGTAAAAATTTAATAGACTCACCAAATATTATTTTAGGAATATGTACCTGGTCGTATGTTTCCTGGTTCATACAAACAAGATGATCGCCTTCAGTAAATAGATATTGCATATCTATTTCATCCACACGAATAAAATCTATTTTTTCTCCTGAACGAAAACGGATCTCACTTTGTTTTCCGGTTTCAATGTTACGACATTTTAAAGAGTAAATAGCGTTGCCTTTACCTGGAGTTATATGATCGTAATCAAGTACCTGAACTAATTCGTTATTGTGCCTGAAGAATGCGCCGCGAGAGATGTCTGATGTAGTAGCCATAATTTATTTTATCACTTCTGGATTAAGTATTTTATATGATGCTGGTACCATTTCACAATAAATGATCTTTAATTCAAAGGCTTCACCATCTTTTAAATTTTTCAGAGGTAATTCAAAAGTTGCTGAATTGATCTTGGAAGCAACTTCTTTATTATTGATAAGGATCTTTTGAATACCACCTTCTGCACGGTTCTCGAACATTAGATTTTTACCGTGATAAGTACCTTTAATGGTATTAGATGTAGGCTTACAATTATCTGTTGTTTGAGAAAAAAGCCCTGTAGTACTTAACAATGCAAGAACCAGGAAGAGTTGTTTTAAATTAATTTTCATGGGTTTATGTTTTAATATATACGTTAAAAATTGACTTAACGAAGATAAATAATTTTAGTCGGTTTACAATGAATAAAAGCAGCTTAAATACTATACTTTTCCAAATAACTTTAAAAAATCATCTTTTTTACGTGATGATACGTCTGCTAGCGTATTATTGGAAAGTAACACCTGGTTATCGGTTTTAATGTATTTTTTTATATGATTTAGATTTATTATCCACGATTTATG
>JBDSFC010000126.1:0-4913 GCA_039919745.1 Bacteroidia bacterium
TTAAATTAGAGGTAATCTCGCGACCAATCTCATTTATCTTTTTATTCGTTTGGTATGCCTTTTCAATTTCTTCTTTGCTTTGAACCAACTCTTTGGTTCTTTCGGCAACTTTTAATTCCTGCTCTTCATACATTTTTGCATTTTCTAATGCAATAGCGGTGTAAGTTGCAAGGTTCTTGAAAATATTTACCTGGTAATTGCTGTAAGCATTCTTATTAAAACTTTGTACGGTCATTACACCTAACAAAACATCTTTATATTTTAAAGGAAGGTAAATGATAGACTCAACATTTTTACCTGCTTTAGGTTTACTAACATTGGTAATAAAATTAGAGATCTCATTTTCGTAATCGTTAATGACCACATCTTTTGATTGATTAAAACATAAAGCTGTTAAACGGTTATTATCATTAAGCTCGTATTTCAAGTTCTCAAATTTGTCTTCGCCTTCAATGTAAAGAGGATAAACAATTGTATGATCTTCGTGATTATACAAACCAATACCGAAGCCGGGCGCATCCATTAATTCATTTACACTTTTGTAAACGGTAGTTACAATAGTGGCAACTGATAAATTAGAAATGATCTTTTGCCCAACTTCACGCATTAAAACCAAACTCTCAGAAAAATTTTCCAGTTCTTTGGCGCGTTCTTCTAAAATTGCTTTTTCTGCCTGTGATTGAAGAACCTTATTTTGAAGTTCTAAACTTTTTGAAAGTTGCGCGCTTTTGTGATTACGCACATCTTCTTTAGCTTCATGAAAGATCTTATAAAATTTTAAAGCTTCTGTAGAATTATTTTGTTTTTCATATAACTCAGCTAATTTTTCACTAGCCTGGAAAGCCGCTTCTTTACTGTGGATCTGGGTGGCAAGATTATACGCTTCTGTAAGATTTTTTATAGCATTTTCCGGATCGTTCTTTTGAATATAAAGCTTGCCAATATTGTTTAAGGTGATAGCAACGCCAAACTTAAATTGAATTTCTTTACGGATCTTTAAACTCTCATCAAATTTAACAATGGCCTTATCAAACTCCTTCAGGCCTGTGTAAGCCCTGCCTAAACCATCTAAAGCAAAAGCGGCAACTCTGAAATTACCTGTTAGTTCTTCAATGATATTTAAACAATCGTTATAATAATCTAAGGCTTTATTATAATTTTTTAGATTGTATTGGGTCTCGCCCAAACCATCCAAAACTTTTATTAAAATAGTTTTTAGATCATGTGCCCTGCAAATTTTTTCGCTCTTAAGTAAAACCTCTAAGGCGCTTTCATTTTGTTCGATGGTATAATAAACAGTACCCATACCGTTTAAACCATCAGCCATACCAAACTCAAAATTTATTTCGGCACTAAGGTCATAGCTTTTTTTATAGTATTTTATTGAGGTATCGTAATCTGATAAATAGAAAAAATTACTTCCTAAAATATAATTTGTTTCCGATTCATTTTTTTTATCTTTTAAAACCTGGAATAAAGAAATGGCTTCAAAACAATAATTTGCAGCGTCTTCATTCTTGGATGTCCATACATGACAGGCTCCAAGGGCCTTTTTTGCCAGAGCAATCCCATTTGTATAATTCAATGCTATAGAATTGTCTAACGCCTTATTCGCTAATTCAATAGCTTTTGGGACATTTTCACGATTTAAACTCCATGCTTCGGAATTTAATTCATCAATTTCAATGGTAGAATTATTTAAAGTAGATGTGTCCAATTTTTTTGTTCAAACACATAAATATAAGGTAGTTTATAGTAAAATCAAAATTTTTGGTCCTTAAGGTCCTAAATACCGATTTTAGATTCTAAACCCTTACTGCACAAGCATTTCAAAAGGTAAACGGGCTTGTATGCCTTTTACATTTATTATCTTTTGTAATTGCTTAAAATAAGTGTATGTAATGCCCAGGTTCTCTTTAACCAGCCGCGTTTCAAGCTCTGCCTCCTTCTTTCCTAAAAAGGCATCAAAAGGGCTTTTTTGTTTCGGTAATTCAACCAGCTTATACTCACTTAATTTAGCTTTTTTTGCCGCATAGGTGATAGCATCATTTAAACCTCCCATTTCATCCACGAGATTTATTTTTAAAGCGTCGCTGCCTGTCCATACACGTCCCTGGCCAATACTATCCACATCTGCCTGGCTCATTTTCCTTCCTTCTGCAACACGTTTGGTAAAAACATCATACACTTTCTCTACCCCGCTTTGAATGTATTCATATTCTGAAGCTGAAACTCCTCTTAAAGGCCCGCCAACATCACTATGTAAATTGGTGTTTACAGTATCAACAGTAATTCCTAGTTTTTGATCCAATGCCTTTTGTACGTTTGGAATTAAACCAAATACACCTATGGAGCCTGTAATTGTGTTAGGCTGCGCGAAAATATGATCTGCAGCGCAACTAATATAATAACCACCGCTGGCGGCTAAATTACCCATACTTACAATTACAGGTTTTGCTTTTTTTGCCAATACAACTTCTCTCCAGATCACGTCACTTGCTAAAGCGCTACCACCCGGCGAATTCACACGCAATACAATTGCTTTTACTTTTTCATCCAGGCGTGCTTCTTTAATTGTTTTTGCCAAAGCATCACTTCCAATTTCGTCATCACTTCCCTGCCCGCCTGAAATACTCCCACTTGCATAAATTACAGCAATTTTACCCGCAGTAGCTGCAACCTTTTTTTTATCTTTTGGATCATATTTACTAATGTCAAGTAAACTTAATTTATCTTTTTCAGCAACACCCATTTTCTTTTTTATCTCAGTTATTACTTCATCTTCATAAAGTGTATTATCTATCAATTTTCCCAGAACTGCATCTTCCGGAAAACGAATTGTTAGGTTATTAGCCATCTTATTCAATTCTTCCACTTCTATTTTCCTGTCTTTTGAGATCTGTGTCAACATTGTATTCCAAATACTATTTAAAAATGTTTCAGATTGATGACGGTTAGACGCGCTCATTTTATCCAATAAAAAAGGTTCAACAGCACTCTTAAATTTTCCATGACGAAATACCTGCACTTCAACACCTAATTTTTCAAAAGCATTTTTAAAAAACATCAAACTCATGCTCAAGCCTTTCCAGTCAAGGTCTCCCTGGGGGTTCAGAAATATTTTGTCAGCAACAGAGGCCAGGTAATATTCTTTTTGTCCGTAATACTCAGCATAACAGTAAATAAATTTTCCTGATTTTTTAAAATCTTCTAAAGCTGTTCTTAATTCTTCAGTTGTAGCAAATCCGGCTTCAAGATGTTTAGAATATAAATAAATACCTTTTATTTTATCGTCGGTTTTGGCTTTTTCGATCTTGTCAAGCAAAGTATTTAAACCATATCCACCTTCCTGCATAAAAGGGCCAAAACTTCCAAGATCTTTAAACGGATTTTCTTTTTCGCGATCAACGATCGTTCCATCCAGCTCTATTTTTAAAACAGAGTTGGCTTTTGCAACCGACACTTCATCCTCATCTTTTACATCCGATCCTCCAAAACTTGATTTAATAACCCCAACAATAATTAGTACCGATAAAATGGTTGCTAAAACTATTCCTAAAATTGACCCGAAAAATGCCCCGAAAAATTGTTTCATGTTCTATATTTGTATTTTGATTAAAGATAGTTAATAAACAATTTTACCTTTAAAGATTATTATGAATGTAGCTTTTTTGTGTTTGGGCGGAAATATTGGTAACCGAACAGAAAATATTAATGCCGGAAAAAAAGCGATAGAACGTTTTTGTGGGGAAATTGTGGCACAATCGGCCATTTATGAGACTGAGGCCTGGGGCAGCGGGTCGAAAAATAAATACCTGAACCAGGTTATTAAACTAAACACCAAACTAAACGCTCAAAAATTATTGACTGAGCTGTTACGCATAGAAAAAAAATCAGGTAGAACAAGGGGTATTATAAAAAATAATGATCGCACATTAGATATTGATATCTTATTTTTTAATACAGAAATAATTACCGGGGAAAATATAGAGATCCCGCATCCGCGTTTACATCAACGAAATTTCGTTTTAAAACCCTTAAATGAAATTGCTAAAGATCTAAAACACCCGATACTAAAAAAAACAATTTCAGAATTATTAAAAAGTAGTAAAGACAAACTAAAAGTAATAAAGCTCGAGCCAGCAAACACCGTTCGTTACATTTGTATTGAAGGCAATATAGGTTCTGGAAAAACCACACTGGCAAAAGCATTGGCGAAAAAATTAAATGCCACTTTTTTACCGGAAGAGTTTGAAGATAACCCGTTATTACCATTATTTTATACTAATAAAAAACTATTTACTTTTCCACTTGAATATAGTTTTTTAATAAATCGCTATAAACAAATTCAAGAAGCTTTTAAGAATAACAATAAATTAATTGTGAGTGATTACAGTTTGTATAAATGTATTTGGTTTGCTAAAATAAATCTATCACCAAAAGATTACACATTATTTAAAAAACAATTTAAAATAATTGCCAATCAATTACCTAAACCCGATCTGATTGTCTATTTAAGTACGCACACAAAAAATTTAAAACAGAACATAAAAAAACGTGGCAGAAAATACGAACAGGCGATATCTGAAAGTTATTTAAATTCAATTACCATTCAATACACAAAAGGCCTTAACAAGATCAAAGCCATTAAAAAATTAAATATCCCTGTAAGCATTTACCATCCTAAGCTCGAAGCCAATTCGATCGCCACAATTAATAACTTTATAAAAGAAAATTTTGGCTAATAAATCCAAAAAAATTACATTTAGTTATTATTTGAAATGAAAAAAAACCTCTTTTTCTTTTTTACCACACTTTGTTTTGTCTTTTCGAAAGGCCAGATCACTATTATTGGTCATAATGAGCTTAACGGCACGCCTCTTTTAAATACAAACATTGTAATAAAAGAAGAT
>JBDSFC010000127.1:0-5753 GCA_039919745.1 Bacteroidia bacterium
CATAAATATCATCGCTAACAGAAGATTTTAAATAGCGGCAGTTTAATAAATTGCTTAATGTTGTTGCGTTCTCAGTATTTTGAGAAGCAATTGTCAGGTAACTCAACTTTTCAAGTGCCACTTCTTCCGTGTGGCAAGGGCCCGTGATCACACCAATGTTTTGCAGGGGCACGTTGTAAATAGTATTTAAATATTCTCCTACAATTAAATTATGTTCTGGCACAATGCCTTTAATAGCGGAAAAAATAATTTTATTATCAAGATCACCTTTTTTCAGATCTAAAAAAGAGGTGTGTAAAAATGCAGAAGGAATGGCAAGAATTAAATAATCAGAATTTTGAATGCAATCAGAGATAGAATCAAAAAAATTAATTTTGTTTGTGTCAAAATCAACAGAGCTTAAATATTTTGGATTGTTTTTAAACTCTTTAAATAAAGCAATGTCTTCCTGTTTTCGAATGAACCAGTTTATTTTTGAGGTATTGTTTAAGAGTAACTTTGCCAATGCCGTTGCCCAACTTCCGCTACCAATAATTGCTATACGTGGCACCATATAAATTTTTGTTTGAAGTTACACAAAAATAATATCATCATCATTTAAATTTCCCGATCCGGCAAAACGGTTATAAACCCTTGCAAGGGTGATCACATCTTTTTTACAATATTTCTCAATTTTACCAAGATCTTTTTCTTCATAAAAGGTTTTACCAACCATGCTTCCGTCCATTTCATCTTTTGGTGAGGGGATACCCAAAACATGTGCCAGTAGATTAAGGGAAGAAAAATTCTTAACATCTCCGAATTTCCAAAGGTCCATAGTGTCAATATGTTTTACTTCCCAGGGACGCATGCCCTGAATTTGCAATATTTTAGGAAGTGGTAAATTATTGATCAAAAAACGGCGACATAAAAACGGGAAATCAAATTCTTTACCATTGTGTGCGCATAATAAATGACTGTAGGTATTAAAATGTGTTTGTAAAAGTTCGGCAAATTGGTTGAGTATTTCAACTTCATTGTCAGATGCAATGGATTTTACCCTGAACTTTTTTTGGTTATAAAAGCCAAGGCCAATGCATACAACTTTAGCAAACTCGGCATAAATACCGGCTTTATTGTATTGATCTGAAGGTGCAATTTCTTTATTGTATTGCCATTTTTTATTCCAAAGTTCTTTGGTGCTCTCATCAAGGTCATCGTATTTATAAGTTACTGGAACTGTTTCAATATCGATAAAGAGTATTTTTTCTATTTCTGTTTTTGTCATTTTAGATCTGTTAAATTAATTTTCATAATCATCAGGGCTGATCACAAAAGAATAAATGAATTTATTTTCGCGGTCCCTATATTGGTATTCAAAACTCGATTTAATACGTTTTAGTTCAGCTAATTCAGTATTTGTTTTAATGGTGGTTATAATTCCTGGCCTTAAGGCTAAATTAAACTGGGCCGTGTCTACTTTTTCGGCAAATAAATTTATAAGCGTGTATTTGTACACGATAGTATTGCCTCCTTTTATCTCTATGCCGTCCATTCGTGTTTCGGCGTCTATCATCATGGGACATTTACTGTTAAATTGTTCGACGACCTTCAGCGTTTTTTTGTCCACTGCTTCGGGACTTGTACATTGCCAGAAAAATGCACAGAATGTTAGGAGGATTATTAGTTTTTTCATTTTGTAAGAGTTTAAAAATATTAAATAAAGTGCTATAAACAAAAAAAGCCCTGTAAAATCTTACAAGGCTTTTAATAACACAAGAAGCAAAACTACTTTAATTCTTTTATTTCCTTATATTTTTTTGCGATGATATCTTTTGTTTCACCAACAAGTTTTAGTTCTTTTTCAAGAGCAGTAAGATCTTTGTTTTCTTTTTTAGCAGATTCTACCTGGCTCTTTAAGGTTTTTTCTTTTGCCTCCCATACGAGCAAAATATCTCTTAATCCTTTTTCGGCAGGATACTTAATAAACTTATTGCCACCTTTACCTAATGTATTCAGATCATCAACAGCAACAATGACTGCCGCCGATGAAGTGCGTTTAGCCATCTTTGCATATGAGTTCATAAAACCCATCAGTTCAAAGCCATTAAACTGTTTTAAATTCTTTTGAAAGAAAATGATCTGATCGTCGCCGCCATTATTGGCATATAGATCTGCGATTGGGTACAGAACATCTTTCCCGCTTTCATTCTCAAATGCTTTGGCCTTTTCCATTGCTAATTTCGGATTACTTTTCGAGATCGCTTCCAGCGCTTCTCCACAAATGGCATATGATTGCTCATTTAGAGCTTTTATATTTAAAGCAGCAACATCCGCATCAGCCGCAAATTTTTTATTTAAAACGTTTAATGCTTTGGCGCGGGTTTTGGTTTTTTTATCGTTGTTATAAATGTTTATTAAAGTAGATTTAACTTCTGCCTGCTTATCTGCTGGTGCGTCTCCTAATTTTACGAGAGCATAATTCCTGATAATAAAATATTTATCATTTTCTGCAGCCCATTTAAAAAGTGCATAAACGTTGGCATCCGCAAGTTTTGTATCTAGTTTTTTTAATACTTCGTAACGGTCTTCAAACAATGGCGCATTTTTGTATTGGAAAATATATTCGTCCTGTGTTTTTTCATAATCAAGATTGCAAAGTAATTGCCTTTCAGCATCAAAGTTTACAAGTTGTGGAGCGCCGCTGGCTTTAACTGTAAATGTTTGCTTAGCATCTGTTACAATGATCTTTGTGCGCTCTGCTTTTCCATTTACATACACATCAATATCAATTGGTAACCTGTATAATGGAAACTTTTTAAAGTTTTGAGTTTGTTCAATGGTCATTTCAAGAGTGCCATTGCTTGCATTATAATTTTTAGTAAAAGTTAATCTAGGCCGGCCCCTGTTCAGGAACCATTGGTTAAAGAACCAATTCATATCCTGCCCTGTAGTTTCTTCAAAGGCTAAACGCAGGTTATGGATCTCTGCTGTTTTATATTTATTTGTTTCCAGGTAATTTTTTAGAGAAGCAAAAAAAGCATCATCACCAACTGCTTTGCGTAGCATATGTAACACTTGTCCGCCTTTGTTATAGCTAAAACCATCAAACATATCTTCGCGTTCGTCATAATTAAAACGGATAAGGTTCACTTCTTTATCAGAAGCCATATATCCTTCGCGGCTATTGTAGTGATGATAATCTGCGGCATCTCTTCCAAATTTATATTCTTCCCATAAGTATTCGCCATAGGTTGCAAAACTTTCATTTAAGGGCAAATTGCTCCAGCTTTCGCAGGTAACAAGATCGCCAAACCATTGGTGAAATAATTCATGCGCAATGATATCTTCTCCTTTTTTACCGTCAATAGTTTCGCGTGTACTTTGATAAACCGCAAAATCACCATGTAAAGTAGCGCTGGTATTTTCCATGGCTCCGCTTACATAATCACGTACTGCTATTTGAGCGTATTTTGGCCATGCATAAGGCACTCCTAATTTTGATGAATAAAATTCTATCATCTCTTTGGTATCTCCAAAAATAGCTTTTGCATGCGGCTCATATTCTTTTTCTACATAATAACTGATCTCTTTACCGTTCCATGGTTCATCAACCACTTTTTTAAATTCACCAACTGCCATCATAGCAAGATAAGGCGAATGTGCCTGTTCTTGTTTCCAATGATCTGTTCTTGTACCATCAATATTCTTTTTTGAGTCAACCAGCAAACCGTTAGAGAGTGTTGTAAATTTTTCTTCAACAGTCATAAAAATTTCCTGGGTCATTTTTTCATTCGGATTGTCAATAGTTGGGAACCAGGCAGAGTTAGATTGCGTTTCGCCTTGTGTCCATATCTGTGGCATTTTGTAAACGTTCTCGCCCGTAGGATTAATAAAATACAAGCCTTTATCACTACTAATGGCGTTACTTCCACCTGTTTTTAATTCGTTTGGTTTAGCGGTGTATTCAATGGTTACGTAATAGGTATCTTTATTCGTAAGTGTTTTTCCAAGATTTATTTTTAAAGAATCGTTTTCATACTTATAAGAAGAAGTTGCTACAGGAATTAATGATCCTTTTGCTGGCTCATAAACTTTAGCGCCCTCTTTGCTTTTTGTTGGTGGCTGGATCATTTCAGAAACAACAACACTTTTAATATCCATGCCGCGCGCATTTAAATAAAGCATATTAGTTGGATAGAAATAAGGTTTGATCTCTATTTCTGCTTTACCATTCATACGTGAAGTATTCCAGTCAAAACGCACGTCCAATTTAGTATGAATTATATCATTTGTGCGTGGGGTTGTTGCACGATAAACCTCTTTTTTTGGCGCTTCATTGGCAACAACACTAATAGTGTCTAGCTGAATAGCAGGTTCATCAACTATGGATGTTGTAGTAGTAGCTTTTTTTGTAGTGTGGCAAGCCGATGAGATAATAGCCGCGGCGGTTGCAAATACTAAAATACGTTGGATCATTTTTTAAATAATTAGGCTGTAAAAATGTAATTAATTTGTTGAATACCAAAATATTAAACCCATTTTAGTGTTAATGGAGGATTTTAAGGATAAACGCTAAAATTTGTTGATTAAGAAAGAAGCTGGTAAGCGCCAAATGCGCTCAAATAGGCTAAAACTGACATAAATGCGAATTGGACAATTACCCATTTCCAGCTTTTTGTTTCGCGTTTCACAACGGCAATTGTACTCATGCATTGTAATGCAAAAGCGTAAAAAAGCAAAAGCGACCAACAAACCGCCGGTGTATATTTTAAAATGCCATTATCATCTTTTTCTACTAACAATTTTTGTTTTATACCAATATCTTTTTCAGAATCGTTGGCCTGGTAGATAGTTGCCATGGTGCCAACAAATACTTCGCGTGCAGCAAAAGAAGTAATAAGTGCAATACCAATTTTCCAATCATAACCAAGAGGCTTTATACTTGGCTCAATAAATTGTCCGAATTGCCCAATGTATGACTGTTCTAATTTTTGACTTTCGATATTTTTTAATGCAACTGAATTTTCTTCTGAGATCGTATTATTTTCCAGAACCTTTTGTTCTGTTTTTAACGTTTCAAATTTATCGGTAGCGCCATGCGTACTTAAAAACCAAAGCACAACTGAGATAGCAAGAATTATTTTACCTGCTTCTTTTATAAAGACTTTTACTTTTGAGAACACCATCAGCCCAATATTTTTTGCTTGTGGCCAACGGTAAACAGGCAACTCCATTACGTAGAAAGAGTTTTCTTTTGTTTTTAATATACGTTTCAAAACCCAGGCGGTTAAAAGTGTAACGATAAATCCTAAAAGATAAAGCAGTAAAAGTACAAGGCCTTTTGAGTTAAAGATGCCAAGAAATTTGCTGCTTGGATACATAACAGAAATAAGTAATGTGTAAACCGGTAAACGGGCAGAACAACTTATTAACGGCAAAATGAAAACAGTTATGAGCCTTTCTTTTGTGTTACTGATGGCTCGCGTGGCCATAATGGCGGGCACTGCACAAGCTGTTCCGCTAATTAATGGAATAACTGATTTACCATTTAAACCAAACTTGCGCATAATTTTATCCATAATAAAACTGGCGCGGGCCATGTAACCGGAATCTTCAAGAAAGCCAATGAACATAAATAAAAAAGCGATCTGTGGAATGAACATAACAACACCACTAACGCCGGCAATTAAACCGTTTACAATAAGATCGTTCAATTGTCCTTTTGGTAAATTGGTATGGATGAGATCGCCTAAATTTAAAAAGGCTGTTTC
>JBDSFC010000138.1:0-3187 GCA_039919745.1 Bacteroidia bacterium
AAGCAGTGGTTACATTTGCCGGGTCGGCATTCAAACTTCCTTCATAAATATTTCCAATAGCGCTTAAAGCATAAGATGCTGCAATATCATCACCGGTTTCAAGACATATCTTCAAACTTTTTTTGTAATAACTTTCAGCCGTAAAAGAATCGTTTGGCCTGTATATAAAACCTATATATCTGTAAGCACTGGCAAGTACTTTTTTGTGATTGATCTCTTTAGCGATCTTTACTGCTTTACCCAAATAATCCAAAGAAATATCGTGTTTACCATCAAAATAATAATACCTACCAATATTTAAAAATGATAAAGCAATGCCTCTTTTGTAATCTAACTTTTCAGATAATTGCAAAGCGCGTAAGGAATAATCAACCGAATCGGTTTCCCGAAATAATTGGTGCAAAATAAATACCTTATTTGTGTCGTCAGCCGATCTATTTAAAATGGTCTTTAATGAATCTGCCTGGCGCTGGGCCGCACTTAGAAACGAACTAAAACTGATAAAAAATAAAAGATATGTAAGTTTTTTTTTCAGAAAAACAGTTTGTTTTATTTTTTATGATCTTTAAGATTCGATTTTTTCGATAGGATAATCAAGTGATTTAGCATAGTGCATACAAGCATCCATACTATCCTCATCACCTTCGTTATAAAACCATTTTATTACTAATTGTTTGCCTTTGTTTTTCACGATCAAACTTTTCTTTAAAAAATTAAAGAGTAGTTTATGAAAAACCGAATTATAATAATCAAGATAGAGTTCTATAGTTGTTTTGTCTTTCGGATTTAAAAGATATTCCTCCAGCCATTTATCCAACTCTTTATAAAAAAAAGTAATGTCACTTGAATAGGCTCTTCCCGAAATTTTAAGTAAACCTTCATCTTCCTTAAATTTTATTTCAGGGGTCTCGGTAGTTTCTTCAATTATCAAATCTTTCATCGTACAATTGTTTTAAATCTCTTTTCTATCTATCAAGGGCAGTTGTAGTAAATTTACTAATAAATTCGTTTGCTTTATACTCTTCTGAATTGCTATTTTTACGTTTATTTTATAAGATATTAAACAAAACCCACACTTATGAACAAGATATTTTATCTTTCTACCTGCGATACCTGCAAACGAATTATTGACGAGTTGGATCTAAAGAAAAAAGGCTTCGAATTCCAGGACATTAAAACAGAAAAAATTACGACTTCTCAATTAGAAGAATTAAAGAAAAAAACCGGTTCTTACGAAGCATTGTTTAGCAAGATTGCGCGAAAATATAAAGAAATGAAGCTAAATGAAAAAAAATTAACTGAGGAAGAAATGAAAAAACTTATTCTTGAAGAATACACTTTTTTAAAGCGTCCGGTTATTTTAGTTAAGGATAAGATCTTTGTTGGAAATTCTAAAAGTACTATTGGCGAAGCAAAAAAAGTAATATAAAAAAAGCCCGTTTAGCGAAATTAAACGGGCTTTAAAATAGTGTTAAAGATTAACCTTGTTCAATATCTTCTTCAACAGGATCTGAATTTATTTTAGTAGTTTTTACTTTTACCTTATGGTCATTATGTTTTTTTGTTTTGATAGCGTCAAATTTTGTTTTTTGATCAGCTGTTAAAAAACCATTAACTGTAGATTCAAACGCATCATAATTGGTTTTCATTTGCGTATGAAGTTCTTTTCTTTCTTCGGGCGTTGTTGAACCTTTTAATTTTTCATGATATGGTTGATTTGCCATTACACGCTTTAAGGCTGCAACTTCCCATTGGGATTTTTGATCAGCGTTAAGACCAAGTTTTTTTTCTGCCCAGTTGGCAGCGCTTTTAGAACGCTCTTCAGGAGTTTGATCTTTTTTAGCTTGTTTTTTGCTAACAGGTGCAGTAGTAGCTGCATCTTGTGCTTTGCTTATCATAGTTAAACCGGTAACTAAAGCAAGAGATAAAATTATTTTTTTCATGAGTGATTTGTTTTTATTTTGACGAATCTAAATTATAAAGGTTTAACCGATAATGCTAATTTATTTTTTCAATACGGTTACTTTCATCCTTATATCTTCCAATGGTCTGTCTCGTTTATCTGTTTTCGCAAGCGCTATTTTATCCACTACATCCATCCCTTCTACCACTTCACCAAAAACGGTGTAAGTACCATCCAGGTGAGGAGTTCCGCCTGTTTTAGTATAGGTTTCTATCTGCTCTTTGTTAAATTTATATTCAGGTGTTTTTAAATGTTCGGCTTTTACAGCGGCTTCAATCTTTGCATTAATTAACTCTGCACTATCGGTTTTGTTTTCGGCTTTTAAACGGTTATAGGTTTGTTTTAAACTTTTACCCTCATCACTTTTCATAAATAACCGCGCTCCATTCAGGTAATGCGTTTTGTTAATTCTGTCCTCATACTTTTTAAGATCTTCCATCGTTCTTTTTTTACCAACCACTATATAAAATTGTGAGGCACTTGATTCGAATTTCGGATTAATATCATCGCTTTCGCGCGCAGCAGCCAGCCTGCCTTTTTTATGAATTATTTTTGGATTAAATTCGGCAGGGACACTATAACCCATATCCCCATGCCCTAAAGAATCACCAGGTTTGGCCTTTTTACTTAAAAGATCGCCACCCTGGATCATAAAGCCACTAATTACTCTGTGAAATAGAAGAGAATCAAAGACCTTATCATTTACCAGTTTTAAAAAATTGGCTTTATGCAGAGGTGTTTCTTCAAATAGTTTTATTTTTATTTTGCCGTAATTTGTTTCTATTAAAATGGTTTCTTTACTCAGAGTTTGTGCATTTACAGTAATTAAAAGGGCATTTAAGCTAAAAATTAGACCAATTATCTTTTTCATTTAAAATAGTTTGCTTATATTTGTTAAGCTAATATCAATATAATTTTATTATGAAACCAATTGCAATAATTATTGCCGGATTTTTGATCTCTACATTCGCTTTAACTAATACATCTTGTCAGAAAAACACAGATTGTAAAGCGACTATTACTTGTGTTGATTCTTTGGGGATTCCTGTAGGCAATGTTGCGGTTTTATTATATGCAACCATTAAAACCTCAAGTGGGGGAACAGTTACAGCCGATCTTAAAGCAAATGCTAATACAGATGATGGCGGACAGGTTAAATTTACTTTTAAGTTGCCTGCAATTTATGATATAAGAGCAACAAAAATATTAAGCTCGCCTTCTAAA
>JBDSFC010000187.1:0-4426 GCA_039919745.1 Bacteroidia bacterium
TAAAAGTGCGGCCTTGAAAAAAGCATTTCATGCTTTAACACCTGGCCGACAAAGAGGTTACCTACTTTATTTTTCTTCTGCCAAACAAGTAAAAACCCGCGAAGCAAGAATTGAAAAGTATATTCCACAAATTATGGATGGAAAAGGATTAGATGATTAATAAATTATAGATCATGAGCAAAACGAATAGTAATAAAAAGAAATTATCCTCAGAACAAAACAAAGAATTACTGAGTGTATTAAAAACCCGTTTCGAAAAAAACATGAACCGCCATAAAGGTATTGAATGGGCAAAAGTGCAAGCGAAACTGGAAGCAAAACCTGAAAAATTGTGGACGCTTGATGAAATGGAAAGCACCGGTGGCGAACCGGATATTGTAGCGTACGACAAAAAAACAGACGAGTATATTTTTTATGATTGTTCAGCAGAAAGTCCAGGTGGCCGCAGAAGTATTTGTTATGATCACCAGGCATTGAATGCGAGAAAAGAAAATAAGCCAAAAGATAGCGCTATAAATATGGCAGCTGACATGGGAATTGAGATCTTAACAGAAGAAGAATATCGTGAGTTGCAAAAATTGGGTGAATTCGATCTGAAAACTTCCAGCTGGATCGAAACACCCGCCGATATAAGAAAATTAAAAGGTGCTTTATTTTGTGACAGACGTTATAATACGGTTTTTGTTTATCATAATGGTGCAGAGTCTTATTATGCGGCAAGAGCCTTTCGTGGATCGTGTAGGGTTTAAAATTCTCAGATTTTTATTCCAATTACGCAAACGTCGTCAACCTGCTCTAAATTTCCTTTCCAATTATTAAAGGTTGATTCAATGATCTTAAATTGTTCTTCCATTTTTAAACCGGAATTTTTTAGAAGTAATTCTGAGAAAGTTTTATATTTGAATTTCTTGCCTTGCGGTCCGCCGAACTGATCAGCAAAACCATCTGTAAATAAATAGAACACCGACCCCTGCGTATATTTAATTGCATGCGTTGTAAATGGTTTAGGATTTTCGGTTTTTCCAATCGGTTGTTTATCTGCTTTTATTTCTTTCATTTCAGATCCTTCATTTGCCGAAGTATACCATAATGAATTGTTTGCCCCACTCCACCAGATCTGTTTAGTAATTTTATCAATACATAATAAAGAAATATCCATTCCGTCTTTCACTTCATCCGAACTTTTTTCTCCAAAGGAGTCCTTTCGGACAAATGTTTCTAAAACCAATTCACGTGTTTTGTCTAACATTTTACCGGGTTCTGTTTCTTTAAATTCTTTTAATGTTCTGTTCAACGCATTAGAACATACCACAGAAACGAGTGCGCCTGGAACGCCATGGCCGGTACTATCTGCAGCTGCAATAAAGAAAAGTTCTTTATTATTTACATTTACCGACTCCGCCCAGTAAAAATCTCCGGCAACAATATCTTTTGGTTTATATACTACAAAATTATCGGGCACATATTTATTAATGAATTTAGCCGGAGGAAGGATAGCATCCTGCAAACGTTTTGCATAAGTAATACTATCGATCATTCCTTTGCGGTGTTCTTCAACGATCTGTTTCTGGTATTCGATCTCAGTTTTTTGTTTTTGAGTTACTTTAAAACGTTTATATAAAGAAAGCGAAAAGAACAAGACAATAATTCCACCAATGGCCACAAAATAAAGGATGGTTTGCTGTTGTTGTTTTTCTTTGGCAGTAAGCGCGTCTTTCTTTTCCTGTTCTGCTTTTGAAGCCAGTTCTTTCTTTTCAAATTCATAATTCACTTCCGAGCGAAAAAGTTCTTTACGATTTGCCTGGTTGGTGATAGAATCCCTGTAAATAAAATAATTTTTATAATGCTCCAGTGCCAAAACAGGCCGCCCTGTTGTATCGTATAAATTTGCAAGGTTATCTTCTATTGTCATCAGGTGCGAAGTTGTACCCATTTCTTCCGCCATCAACAAAGCATCCTTCAAATATTTTTCGGCCTCTTTAAATTTCCCGGTTTTACGATAAGTGCCTCCAAGGTTAATAAGATTAAAAACAATAAGGCGTTTTTCTCCTACTTCTTTAGCTACACCAAGTGCTTTCAGAAAATAAACGATAGCTTCATCATATTTTAACTGCGCTATATAAACAAGGCCTATGTTACCGAGACTACCGGCCTGTAATTGTCTTATACCTTTCTCTTCGGCCATCTTTAAATTTCCTCTATAATATTCGAGTGCCTTTGGATAGTCGGCCCGTTCACGATAAACACTTCCAATATTATTCATCTGGTTTAAAATGAACAAAGGATCATTGAGCGTTTTGCCAAGCATTAATGCTTTATTATAAAATTCCAATGCTTTATCATCCTGTTTCTGGCTTTTATAAATATTTCCAATGTTTCCAAAGTTAATAGCTTGAACTTTGGTATCACCCAATTCTTCTGACACATGTAATGCCATAAAACAATATTCCAAAGCTTTTGGATAGTTAGCCTGGTCGATATAAATATTGGCAACATTACCCGATGTTTTGGCAGTAGATAGCTTACCGTAATTTGCTTCTGATACATTGCTTGAATTACTAAATTCTTTCCAAATACCTAAAGCAACAACATCATGTTTAAGCGACTCTTCATAATCTCCTTTCATGTAAAAAAAAATCCCTAAAATGTGATTGGAAAAACCAATACCTTTTTTCCACTTTATTTTGGTAGAAAGCTCAAGTGCCTGTTTTCCGGTACTAACAGCTGAATCAAGATCTGATTTGCGTAACTCAACAGCAAGACCGGTAAGTGCATTTACGCGACCTGTATCTTCGTTGGCAGAATGAAGCACTGTTTTTAATGAGTCCATTAATGCATTTTGTGACTGGCATAGTAACATACCAAACAGGAAACATAAAAACAGAAAAGGCTTCAAAAAATAATTCATAACAGGTTTTTGATATAGTAAATATAAGTTTATTTCTGAAAAACAAATTAATCGCATTATAATAAGCTATCTTTTATTTTAATTTCTCGAAAGACATTTGTATCTTCAAATGACTTTTAAGAAAAATGAATTACACAAATTTAAATATAGATAAGATCAGTGAAGCCATTGAGCTTCTTTCCTTAAGAATAAAGGACCGCTTTCCTGAGGCGGGATTATTAAAGGTTTGTTCTGAATTAAAAACACTTTCAGAAGTAAGTAAAGAAAATATTGCCCGCGTTAATAAGCCATATATTTTTTTCAGGATCGCTTTTTATTTATTGGTTGTTTTAGCTTTATCGGCATTAATTTATACTTTTTCACATATAACATCCGATCCGCAATTAAGCAGCCTTGCTAATCTCATTACAGTAAGCGAAGCCCTGGTAAGCGAGCTGGCTATGATAGGCGCTTCGTTCTATTTTTTATACAAATTAGAAGACCTGGTAAAACAAAAAAGTGTTTTAAATTCATTACACGAATTAAGGATAATTGCACATGTAATAGATATGCACCAGTTAACCAAAGACCCTACCTCTATTTTATCAGAGCAAACAAAACACTCACCTAAAAGAGAGCTGACAAAAAATGACCTGAGCCGTTATCTTGATTATTGCGCTGAAATGCTTTCATTAACATCAAAGGTAGCAGCCAACTATGCCAATAACAATAAGGACGAGGTAATTTTAAATACGATCAATGATATTGAGATCCTTACTTCTACTCTTTCCGGTAAGATCTGGCAAAAGATAGAACTGAACAAGCTTTTAAATTAAAGCGAGATATTATTTATAATCAATGATCTTCTTCCAGATCTCCATATCTTTTCCATCCAAACAGTTGGTTAAAACAGTATTTTGTAATTTGCCATTCACAAATTTGGATTTACAAAAATAAGTTCCGTTACATTTTTTCTGTAGCGCTAAAGAATCGTAATAAGAGATCAAATACTTTGCTTCTTCCACATTAGGAACATTGAACACTTTACCTTTCCAGTCAATTAAAGAAAATACGCGGGTATCTTTCTGTCCCGCTAATTGTACAATAAAATAAATATGGTTCACATCTCCACCTACATAATGTTCGTAAACATAACTTTCGTTTTTTAAGAGTTCGGCAAAATTTAAACCAAGGGCTTTCAAAAAAAGTTTTCTGCCGGTAATAGAAGATTCGCTGCTTTGCAAAAACTGTTTGTAGATAAGCGTATCTGTTACTGCATTTTTAATTGAAGCCAATGAACTTTTGTTCCATTCATCAAAAAGATCTTCATCTGGAGTACTTTCCTGCATAGACGACCCTTTTTCACCGGAGCACGAAATGAAGATTGCACTTGCTAATAAAAAAAAGAGAATTGATATGGAGATCTTATAGTATGTACGCATTTTAATTATGAATAGGCTGTCAAAGATAGTTTATTTTCTTGATTTTTTTTTGGGCGTTGCCGTGAGGTTCGGCCGGTGAATCAAATCGAGCCTCACT
>JBDSFC010000148.1:0-3890 GCA_039919745.1 Bacteroidia bacterium
TTTTTTACAACCAAGGCGCCATATTTTATAACACTTTGCGAGTCATTAACCATCTCATTCACCTTAAAGATCTCAATGGCAGCCTCATTATCATTTAAATTTTGTTTTAACTGGTCAAATGATGCCAGGCTTGTTTTTGAAAAACTTTTTAATTTGGTTTTTAATTGCGCTTCCATCTCAGAAGACTTCATCACCAATTCGTTGTTATCAAACGCGGGCTCGGTTGATTTGTAATTATTTAATAATTCATTTTTAACTATCAGCCAGTTTTGATAGATCTTTTTAAGGTCCGCATCATTACTTGCTTCTATCTCTTTTTTTAGTTGTGCAGAGCGATTGGCCAATAAAGATTTTAACTGCAACTGATATCTTATTGCTCGTTTTAAATGTTCGCCGAAATTTTTTGTGGGTTTATTTAATTTATAATTGATCAGGTAAATATTATAGCTTTCAAAAACAGGCGTAATAAAATGTAAATAAGCGATCTGATTTTCTTCACTCATCGAATTAAAATAATCATTTATTTGTCCGGAGTAATGATCCAAACATTCAAAATACAAGGGCGTGGCTTCTTCAAAACGTCTTTGTAATGAATACACCTCAGCCAGGGATAATTGTGCCTCAGCAAAGAGTTCATGCTTCCTGCCGAGGTTACGTTCTACTAAAACCAAGGCTTCTTTTAAATTTATTTCTGCTTTTTGTAATTGATTGGTTTTTCTATATAAACCATAAGTTGAGATCAAATACGAAGAATACCTGAAATGATTTTTACCAACACTTGTCTCAATGATCTTAAGTGCTTTTAATTTGCACTCTTCGGCCTTTTTATAATCTTTAAAATATAAATAACATAAAGACAAACTATTTAAACAGTTACCGTAACTTTGATGCTCTTCGCCAACAACTTGTAAATAAATTTCTTTTGCCTGTAGATTTTTTTCAAGAGCTTCTTTATAATAACCTGCATCAAAATATACATTTGCTAAATTAGAAACTGCATTGGCATAGTTTTCAGACTTATCACCAAAGCGTTGCTTCCGTATCTCCAAAGAAGTTAATAATAATTCTGATGCTTCACCAAAACGGCCAAGTATACGGAGCAGGTCGGCTTTATTACTTAATGTACTGCAATAAGACTCGGTATTTGTTTGTTTACCTGCTTTGCGAATTTCTATTGAATTGTTATACGCTTCTTCTGCCAATTTTGGTTGACTGGAATTTTTATAACACAAGGCAATATTATTTTCAATGGTTGCCAAAATATCCCTGTCTTTTACTTTGTATTTATAATGTAAGGCTTTTGCTTTTTTTAAATTGCTTATGCCAAGTTCATAATCACCTACTTCGCGATAAACATCACCAAGATTAGAATATTGTATCACATGCCCAAGCGTATCTCCTAAAGCCAATAATTTATTTTCGTTTATTAATTGCGTGTAAATAGCAATAGCTTCCTTATAATTGCCTGTGTTTTGATAAATGATGGCATCACAATTTTGAAGGGCAATGTAACGGGTATTATTTTCGCCATCCATGGTTTTATAATAAAAAAGCAAAGCATCTATATAAGGTTTAGCTTCTTTATATTTTTCAAGATCAATAAGTAGACGTGTGTAATCGTAAAAGATGCCTGTGTACTCGCGGCTGGATGGGCCATAAATTGCAGCCATACCGGCCATGCATTTATAGTAATATTTTTCTGCCTCCAGCAAATTATTTAAATTGTAATTATAAATTGCGAGGCTAAGTTCTACTATATGTTTTAACGTTGTGTCATCTGCAGCCTTTGCGTATTCGTATGATTTTAAATAACTTTCTTCTGCTTTTCCGAATTTAGAGTCGTTATAATAATTATTGCCTAGTAAACTATAAAGTTGTGTCGAGTTGTCAGGATATTGATTTAATTGACTTTTATATTTTGAAATAAATGCTTCTGTTTCATTTATTGAGATCGGGGTTCCGGCTTCCAGCCTGCTATTAAAAGCCTTCCAATCCTTTTCATAGTTTTGAGCGTTAAGACAATTGAAGAGAAATATAAAGTATAGGAATTTTAATCTCACTTTAAATAATTTAAATTTTAATTCCAATTATTAAAACATCGTCCACCTGGTTTAGGTCGCCCTTCCAGGTATTAAAGGTCTCATCAAGAATAAGTTCCTGCTCTTCCATTTTTTTATCTCGAATGGAAAGCAATAATTCTTTGAACTGCTTTTTCATAAATCTTCTACCTTCTTTACCACCAAATTGATCGGTAAAACCATCGCTAAATATATAAAGCAGATCGCCTTTTTCTATTTTAAGTTTGTTATTATTAAAAGCGGTCATTTTTCCTTCATCATTTATTCCAATAGGGAAAGCGTCTGCTTTTATTTCTTCGATCTCATTGTTCCTTATCAGGTATAATGAATTAAATGCGCCGGCATAATCAACACTACCGGATTTAAAATCAAAATTCAATAAAGCAATATCCATACCGTCTTTACTTTCTGATTCTAAATTATTTTGGTGAAGCGAGCGGATGATCATTTCGCGTAACTGATCTAAAATTTGCGCAGGATTTTTTTCTTCATTCCCACTAATAATTTCGCTAAGATAAGCATTGCCGATCATACTCATAAAACCTGCGGGAACGCCATGCCCGGTACAATCTGCCGCAGCAATCACCAATCCTTTTTTTGTTTCCTTGAAAAAATGAAAATCACCACTTACTATATCTTTTGGTTTAGAGTAAATAAAAAAGTCATGTAATTTTTTCGCGATCTCATCTTTCGGAACAAGGATGGCATTTTGAATAGTGCGGGCGTATAAAATGCTGTTTGTTATGTCGTTATTCTTTTTTCTTAATAAAACCTCATCTTCTTTGCGCTGCGTAATATCACTGCAAATTCCAGAATTAAGGATCAATACACCATTTGTATCAAAAATTGGCGATGATTTTTCTGCGATCCACCTTATTTGATTATTTATTTCGATCCTGTATTCAATATTATAAGCAATTCCGGAATCTACTTTAAGATTTGCCTCAGCCATCAATTGCTGATCGTCCTTATAAACAACAAGTCTAAAACTTTTACCGGAGTACAGGTAATGTTCATCTATTCCTAAAATCTCCTGGCAATTAGGGCTAACATACTCATATTTTTTTTCAATAATGTTATATAAATAAAAAACATCGTTGATGGTTTCGGTAATTTGTTTAAAGTTGCTTTCACTAATGGCGAGGGATTTGTAAGCTTCTTCAATATCTTTATTCCGTTTCTCTAATTCGATATTTACCTTTTGTTTTTGCCTGTTTTGTCTATAAACAATTACAACAAGTATTAAAACAATACCAAAACCGGTTAATAAAACATTTCTTACAATGGTTTGTTTTTCTGCAATAGCTTTTACTTTTAATATTTCAGTATCTTTTAATTGTAATTTTTGTTTTTCAATTTCTTTTTCAAGATCGTGCTTAAGAACCGAGAGTTTATAATTATTACGCGCTAAACTAAAATTCAAAGAATCGTTCAAAACAAGGGACTGAATAAAAAATTCGTTTGCTTTTTTAAAATCGCCAAGTATATTATATGTATTTGCAATGCTTTTTGTAACACCAAACATCGCCTCTTTATTATTTTTTTGGGTCTTACCAATTTCATACGCTTTTAAAAGATACTCTATGCCTTTATTTGGGTTATGTAAACGTTTAATATAATCTTCACCCAAAACGCTACAAAAATAAACCATATTCTCGGCGCTCCCTGTTTTTTCGGCAAGTTCGAGTCCTCTTACCCTTAGCTGAATTGCTTTATCATATCTTCCTAAAATATCGTATATCCTGGAAGTTTCGTTTAGTGAGGAAGCAATTTCATCCAAAGAACCTTTTTTTTCTCTAAGCACTAAGCTCT
>JBDSFC010000261.1:0-7273 GCA_039919745.1 Bacteroidia bacterium
AGATGTACAGAGATGCGAATGAAAAAACAGGAGGTTCTGAATATCTTTCCTCGTATGATTTTGCTTCGACCGATATTTATTTACAAAAACATTATAAGATAAAAGGAATGGTAAATACTATTAACACTGCCTGCTCCTCTTCTGCCAATGCGATTATGTTCGGGGCCCGGTTAATGAAGCATGGCCTGGCAAAACGCGCCATTGTTGGCGGTGTTGATAGCCTTTCAAAATTTACCATTAATGGTTTTAGTTCATTGGGAATTTTATCCAACCAAATTTGCAAGCCATTTGATGTTGCCCGAAAGGGATTAAATTTAGGAGAAGGCGCTGCCTTCCTCATCCTTGAAAAAGAAGAAGATTGTGTCGGAAAAAAAATCTATGCTGAATTAAGTGGTTACTTTAATTCAAATGATGCTTTTCACTCTTCTTCACTTTCTGAACAAGGCGATGGTCCTTTTTTATCAATGAGTGGAGCTTTAAAAAATGCAAACCTAAAACCTGAAGAGATCGATTTTATAAACGCACATGGTACAGGTACTGAAAATAATGATGCAGTAGAGATCACTGCTATGCAACATTTATTTACAACCGTTCCTGATTTTGCTTCTACAAAATCAAATATAGGTCACACTCTTGGCGCCTCTGGTGCTATAGAGGCAGTTTTCAGTATTCTAAATTTAGATCACCAGGAAGTTTATGCAAGCTTAAATTTTAACGATCCAATTCCTGAAAATGGTTTAAAACCTGTACAAGTCTATAAACAAAAGCAGATCAGGCATGTACTCTCTAATTCCTTTGGCTTTGGTGGTAATTGTAGTTCACTTATTTTTTCAAAGATCTGATGCTGTACATTCACCATACCTCCTGCATTTCTTCACAGCAAACTTTTTCAGACATTGATCTGAATATTTTAAATGAATCGGTTGAAAATAAACTGGTCGCCCATGAGATAATACCACCTGAAATTTCACAAAACGTTTTAAGAAGAATGGGAAAAGCTGCAAAAATGAGCGTCGGCGCAGCACTTCCTTTAATGAAAAAGATCGATTCTTTGGATGGAATTATTTTGGGAACAGCAAACGGTGGCATGGAAGACTGTATTCGTTTTATGAACCAGATCATCCAGTATAATGAGGGTATGCTTACACCTGGCAATTTTGTTCAAAGCACACCTAACGGCCTGGCTGCTCAATTAGGTTTACTGCAAAGCAATAAAAAGTACAACATCACTCATGTACACCGTGGCCTATCGTTTGAAAATGCTTTGATAGATGCGGGCATGATGCTTAAAGAATATCCAAAAAACACTTATTTACTTGGCGGAGTAGATGAAATATCTTCCTTTAATTATAACATTGATTTTTTAGGGGGTTGGTATAAAAAAGAAATTGTTTCAAATAAAGATCTGTATAAAGTAAATTCTACTGCCAGTATTGCCGGTGAAGGAGCTGCTATGTTTATTGTAAGCAATGATAAAACAAATGCCACTGCAGAGCTCAAATCTGTTCATATTTTACATAATGAAGATCCCGACTATATTATACAGGAACTAAAGACTTTTTTGAATGAATATTTAAAAAACAAAACGCTGGATATTCTCATCACGGGTGAGAACGGAGATAACCGCTTTTTAAATTTTTATGGATCTGTGGAAAAACAAATGGATAAAAAAACAATTATTCTTAGGTTTAAACACATGAGTGGTGAATACCCAACAGCTTCTTCACAAGCGCTTTGGTTAGCCTGCAGCATTCTTAAAACTCAATCTTTTCCCGAACACATGATCAAGAAAGCCACTGAAAATAAAGAATATAGAAACATCCTCATATATAATAATTACAAAGGGGCTCAGCATAGTTTTATGTTAATATCTAAGCCTGTATAGAATAATCCTAAAAAGTATCAAAGCAATTTCTAAAAGTTCCTTGCTATTACCACCATTTTTAAAATTATCGTATCTTCGTAGCTTATCTTTATAAGGCTATGGAAACCCTTTTGGTTAGTAAAGAACATATAACGGAATACATTCCGCAAGCTTCTCCCATTGTGATGATTGACACTTTAAATTACTGCGATAAAACTACTACAAAAACAACTTTTAAAATTGAGCCAGATAATATTTTCGTAAAGAATGGCGTATTACACGAACCTGGCATAATTGAAAATATTGCTCAAACAGCAGCGGCAAAAGCAGGTTACGAAGTAAAAAAAAATGGCGTTGAACCATTATTGGGATTTATTGGCGCAATAAAAGATCTTACAATTTATGCTTTACCAAAAGTTGGTGAGTTGCTTGAAACAACCGTTGTTATTACAACAGAAGTAATGGGCATTACAATTATTGAAGGTACATCTTTTTGCAATGGTGGTAAAATTGCCAATTGCGAAATGAAAATACTAATACAAAAACCCGAAAATATAAATGAATAGATCTTTAAGTCATACAACAAATGTTCATGTAAGGTTTAGCGAATGCGACCCTTTGCAAATTGTTTGGCATGGTAATTACGTAAAGTATTTTGAAGATGGCCGCGAAAATTTTGGTAAGGCACACAACTTTACATATCTCGAAATTTACACTAAAAATGGATTATCTGTGCCGTTGATACATCTTGAAATGGATTATAAAAAATCTGCAAGTTTTGGAGATACATTAAGAGTTGAAACTACATTAATAGATGATCCAGCAGCTAAAATAGTTTTCGGATACAAAATATATAACAGCAATAATGAATTGGTTTGTACCGGCAAAACCATCCAGGCCTTTGTAAACATGGAGAAAAAAGAATTACAAATTACCATGCCGCCATTTTTTGAAAAGTGGAAAAATGATTTTCTAAAGTAATTCATGAGCGTTTTTTTAGGAGCAAATAATATTATTAGTCCACTTGGTTATACAAGTGCCGAGAATTTTTCTGCGCTTTTAAAAGAAAATATCGCTTTACAAAAACACAGTTTCATTTTTTCTGAAACAGCGGTATGTTGTTCAATAGTGGCAGAAGCTGAACTTGATAAACGTTTTTCTGAAATTGATAAAAGCAAAGAATTTACTCATCTTGAAAAACTCTGCATTTTGTCAATTAATGATGTGGTAAAGCAATCCGGACTTGACCTTGCAGATAAAAATAACCTTTTGATCTTATCAACTACAAAAGGCAACATAGATATTCTCGAAAATAAATACCCGCATATTTCGCAGCAAAGAGCTTATTTACCGGAGTTCTCAAAAACAATAGGTAATTTTTTTAAATGTAAAAATACACCTATTATTGTGTCAAACGCTTGTATTTCCGGGCTATTGGCTATGATCATTGCCAAACGTTTTATTGAAAACAATACTTATAAAAACATAATTGTTTGTGGTGGTGATATTGTTTCTGAATTTACTTTATCCGGGTTCAGATCATTTAATGCTTTGAGTGAAGAGCCTTGTAAACCATTTGATAAGAACCGGGTTGGAATTAATTTAGGTGAAGCCGCCGCGAGTATTTTATTAAGCAAAGATCCAATTAGTAATATTATTATTTCTTCAGGCGCAAGCGCTAATGATGCTAATCACATTTCAGGGCCATCGCGCACGGGCGACGGTCTTTACCAGGCCATTACAGAAACATTTAAAAATGCAGGGAAAAATAAAGTTGATTTTATTTCTGCTCATGGTACTGCTACAGAATATAATGATGAAATGGAGGCTGTGGCTTTTTCAAGATCAGAATTAAATACAATTCCTTTAAACAGCCTTAAAGGTTACTATGGTCATACTTTAGGTGCTGCTGGTGTTTTAGAAAGTATTATTTCTATAAGATCTTTAACAGAAAACAAATTAATAAAGTCTGCGGGTTTTGAAACAGTGGGCACTTCGCAAGAAATGAATATTATTAAAGAACACGAACAAAAAGTATTACAAAGTTGCTTAAAAACCGCTTCCGGCTTTGGAGGCTGTAATGCTGCTGCTATTTTTGAAAAGATATAAATTGGAAACCAGTATAACCTCATATTGCAAAATAAAGAACAATACTGTTGTTGTAAATGACAAACAGTATTTTAAAGGAACGGAAAGTGATGAACTTTCGGCATTTCTTGGAGCTCTTTATAAACAAATGGACCTTAGTTATCCAAAATTCTTTAAAATGGATAAACTTTGCAAGCTAGGTACGCTTGCGACAGAACTGGTTATTAGAAATAATATAGACCTTGATAATGTTCCAAAGAATGAAATAGCACTGGTATTTTCTAATAATTCATCCAGTCTTGAAAGCGATAGAAACCATGCTAACAGTATTTCAGATAAAGAGAATTATTTTCCAAGCCCATCGGTCTTCGTGTATACTTTACCAAATATTGTTATTGGCGAAATAGCCATTAAACACAAGATCACGGGCGAAAACGCTTTTTTTGTATCGGGAAAATTTGATGCAGATCTGATGCATAATTACAGTAGTATTTTACTGCAAAACAGCGCTATTTCAACTGTAATATGCGGTTGGGTAAACGTTGATGGAAATAGCTCCGAGGCTTTTGTATATTGCATTAAAAACCTTAATTTTAAACAGGAAAATAACGTTTTTCAAAAACAACATAATCTACAACAATTATATAGCTTATAAAATGGAAGTACAGGAAGTAATAAAAAACCTTAAATCACAAATTATCGAACAATTAAATCTTGAAGAAGTTAAACCTGAAAATATTGATGCTAATGCTCCTTTATTTGGAGATGGCTTGGGTTTAGATTCGATCGATGCATTAGAACTGATAGTTCTGCTTGAAAAAAATTACGGCGTTAAGATCAAAGATCCAAAAGAAGCAAAAGCTATTTTCGCATCGGTACAAACAATGGCCGATTATGTTGTTGCCAATTCTAAATAAGACCGTTTAAAAATTTTATTGTAAGATGTCAACCCGTGTTCATATTACAGGAATAGGAATTATCTCAGCTATTGGTAATAACATAGAGGAAACATTTCTATCCCTGTCTGAATGCAAAACCGGCATTGGTAAAATAAATCACCTTTCTACCATCCATAAAAATGATTTTCTGGTTGGAGAAGTAAAACAAAGTAATGAAGAACTTAGTAAAATTGCCGGTGTAAAAAATTACAACCGCACTACTCTATTGGGCCTTATTGCTGCAAAAGAAGCGTTGCAAAATTCAGGAATTAAAAACATTAAAGAAGCGCGTACCGGTTTTATTTCTTCAACAACGGTTGCGGGCATGTGTCATTCTGAATTGCTTTACAAAGATTTTTTTGAAAATAAAACAAATGAGAATTTTATTGATTCGCATTTTAGCGGTGTAAGTACCGATGATATTGCCGGTATCATAGGAATAGATGAATATGTTACAACTATTAGTACAGCTTGTTCTTCAGCTGCAAATGCTGTAATGTTGGGTGCGCGATTAATAAAAAATAATATTTTAGATCGTGTAGTTGTTGGTGGTGTTGATGCTTTATCCAAATTTACATTAAACGGTTTTAATACTTTAATGATATTGGATACGGAATGGTGCAAACCATTTGATGAGAACCGCAAAGGCCTTAATCTAGGTGAAGGCGCTGCATTCCTGGTTTTAGAATCGGATGAGCAAGTGAAAAAATCCAATAAAAAAAGTTTAGCATTAGTAACCGGTTATGGAAATGCCAACGATGCATTTCACCAAACGGCTTCCTCTGTCGAAGGATATGGCGCTTTTTTAGCCATGCAGGCTGCATTAAAAGTAGCAAGTATTTCTCATCAAAAAATAGATTATATCAACGCACATGGCACCGGCACTCCCAATAACGATTCTTCTGAGGGAATTGCAATGCAAACTATTTTTGAAAATAAAGTTCCAAAATTCAGTTCTACAAAAGCATATACAGGTCATACACTTGCTGCAGCCGCTGCTATAGAAGCCGTTATCTCTATTTTATCTATGCAGAACAATATGATATTTCCATGTCTTAACCGATCTGCGCAAATGCATGAATTAACTTCTTCTCCGGTAAGTGTTATAGAAAAAAATGTTAACCTCGAACATGTTATGTCCAATTCATTTGGTTTTGGCGGCAACTGCTCATCTTTAATTTTTAGTAAAAATTAAAATGGAAGTTTACATCAACGCTTTATCTTGCATTTCGCATCATAACACAATTGATGATGATTTTTTTTTCGAAGATATTCCTTCGATCCCTACTTCTAATTCTTTACAGGTAACAGCTCCTGTTTATAAAGATTATATTCCTGCAAATACCATCCGTCGTACATCGCACATCCTAAAAATGGGGATTAGCGCGGGTTTAATGTGTTTACGAAAAACAGGCAAAGAGCAAACGGATGCTATTGTGGTTGGAACAGCAATGGGTTGTTTTGAAGACACTGATAAATTTTTACGCTCCATTGGTGATAATAATGAAAGTATGCTAACCCCTACTTCTTTTATTCAATCAACACACAACACCGTTGCAGGTCAATTGGCCTTACTTACAAAATGTCACGGTTACAATTTTACCTACGTTCATCAAAATCTTTCATTTGAATATGCATTACTGGATGCCATGTTGCTTTTAAAAGATGGCGAAGCAGAAACTGTTTTGGTTGGTGGTGTAGATGAATTGATACCACCATTATTTGAACTATTTGACAGGGCCGGGCACATTAAAAAAACAGAAAACAACAACGAACCTATTTGGAAAAGCAAGAGTAAAGGCTTTATTGCCGGTGAAGGATCTGCTTTTTTTAGTATTGGAAATAAATCAACAGATTCAAGCATCGCAAAAATAAAAGGCGTAAAAGCAATACAAAAACTAAATACTGAAGGTGAACTTTCAGATCATTGTACTGCATTTTTAAATGAATTGAATTTAAAAAAAGAAGACATTAGTCTTGTTTTAAATGGCGCAAGTGGTGATTCTGAAAAAGACAAACGCATATTAAATTTCACTGATACTTTAAACTTGCCAACTGCTTATTTTAAACATTTGTGTGGCGAATATTTCACTTCAAGTGGCTTTGCGCTTTGGTTAGCAACTAACATCCTTAAAAAACAAAGGGTTCCGGACAGCATTATTCCCACTAAATTTTCTGGTGCCTTAAAGAACATTCTTATTGTTAATCATTACCAGGACCAACATTATTCTTTCATCTGTGTTTCTGCATGTTAAAACACCGTAACATAGTTATTTTATTTCTGCTTTTATTAGCAGGATTAGTGATTGGTGATTGTTACTATACTATTTCATGGATAGTTTACCTTTTTTTAATTTGTGCATTTTTAGGTATAGAAATTTAC
>JBDSFC010000265.1:0-6880 GCA_039919745.1 Bacteroidia bacterium
CATAAAACTACCACCACGGTAATTCAATAACCAATGAATTTCGAGTTCCCCTTTTAAAGCCCAATAAGCAAGGCCATATGCCTTAAGATGATTTTTTTGTTCATCATCCATAGGTATTAAAATATAAGAGGCAAAAGATCTGCCTCCTAAAAAAAGAATAAAAATTATCGCAAATAATTTTCTCATTGGTGAACACTAATTTACGGATAATTGCATTGATATAAAATGCAGTGTTTTGAAAAAAAAGTTAAATGTAAAATGAAAACAGGAGATTTAAACGCCAGCCGCTAACCTGTTACGTAATGCTGTAATTTTTTCATCAATTGATTTGATGGTTTCAAGATTTTGAACTGTGTTGGCTTCTGCTACTTCAAAAGCATCTCTAATACCTTTAAGATCCGAAACAATGAATTTTGTTCCTTCGGCCAGGTTAGAAGCTTCTAACATGATTATCAGGTTTTTTAAAGATTCATTTTGCTCAATGATAGTATGAATGATTTTTTCGCCGTTAGCTGATTTTGCCATTTGACAAGAAACATACATGCCTTCTATCCATGAACCCGCAAGGATCACAGCAGAAGTAGCGGGGCGGTTATTAACTTTTAAGATCTCATCTGCCTTTTTAAATGCAGCGGTAATGATCTCAAGGGTTGAATCTTTGTTTTCGCGATTGGCTTCCATCCTATCGAACATGGTTTGATCGAAAGCGTTGTTAACACCAATATTTGCAGCTAACGAATTAACGCATTTTAAGAAGACCATACTCTCCTGTGTTTGGTCAAAAGAGTTGGCAATACTTAGATCAGAGCCATAAATCCCAAGGTTGGCTGCTTTATAGAACTCTATGGTATATTTTGAAACAGAATTAGGATCGTTTAAGAAATCCGGATTATAATCTATTTTATTATCGTCAATTAATTTGAGGATTAACTTTCTATCAGGCATTGAGTTAAATACGTTTTGCGCATTTAATTTGGTTTCCTGAACCGCCAATTTTGTATTGTCATCAACTTCTATATTTTCATCGAGCTTTTCGCCGTTTTTACAAAATGTGAGTGTAAAAACAGATGCTACTAAAATTATTTTAAAACTAAACCTGATCATAATGTACGTGACAAATATAACAAAAAATCCTGCAATTACTTTTTTACGCCATTTTCATACGTTATTCTATTGATTTCTTTCCCGCTTTTATCATAAAATAACCAGATACCGTGAGGAACGCTTTGCACTTTGCCTTTCCTGCGATCATTGACTATCTTATAGTTACATTCGCTTTGTAGTTTTGCATTTGTGTAATACGAAACGCTTTTACCACTTAATTTTCCGTTACTAAAATGTTGTATACGGTTAATTCCTCCGGTTTCATAATAATAAGTCCATTCACCGTTTTGATGACCTTTTTTATACTTTCCTTTCGTGTCAACAAAACTTCCCTTTTCAAACCATTGGGTATAGTTCCCATGTTTTATACCGTTTATATACGAACAGGTTTCACGAGGCTGCCCACTTTCGTAAAAATAATCCCATTTTCCCTGTTTTTTACCCTTATTATTGTAATTTCCTATATAATTTTGCTTCCCATTTGAGTACCAACCCTGCCAATTGTCTATTAATTGTCCGTCTTTAAACGTACCCTCATCTTTTTTAGTGCCATTATCCCACCAGCTGGTCCAAAGTCCATTTTCTTTTCCTAAAATATATGGACCTTCCTGTAATTTTTTGCCATTTTCGAACCAGGTTGTCCATATACCCGTTTTTAGATTATTATCGTAATTCCCCTGGCGCCATTTTTCGCCACCGCGATAAAAATAATTCCAGGTGGCAGTTTGTTTATCATTTAAATAATAGCCTTCACTTTCTACTTTTCCATTAGAATAATAGTAGGTCCATTTATCATCACGCAGATCATCCTTCAAAGTGCCTATCATTTCAAGCTTACCTTCTGGTGTATAAAATTTCCAAACTCCATTTTTCTTGTTATTGGTAAATTCACCTTCACTTTTTACTTTGTGATTTGCAAAATAAGAAGAGTAATAACCATTTAATGCGCCATTAGCATAGGTTGCTTCATAATCTAATTCGCCATTTGCATGAAAGAAACGCCAAACGCCATCCTGCAGGCCATCCTTATAAAAACCCATTGCTTTTACAACGCCATTATCATAATTTGCAGTAATGCTTCCGTTACCGCCTGATACAAGTTGTTTGCCTTTGTTGTTCCAAAGATCCATTAAGTAAAGCGTACTGTCTTTGTATTCTTTTACAAATTTCTTTTGGCCGTTATCGTAATATTCTTCCCAATGATTACAAGGTTTTCCATTGCAATACTCTTGAATAGCTAATAACTTACCTGCTTTGTTATAGGTTTCAACTTTACCATTGCGTTTATCTTTTTCGAATGTTCCTTTACTTTCAAGCTGGCCGTTATCAAAATAATAGGTCCACTCGCCTTCTTTTATACCATTTACAAAAGGTTCGCGGCTTTTTACTTTGCCATTCTCATGAAAAGAGGTCCAAATACTATCTGCTTTATTATCTACAAATCTTGTAAGCTGCGAAATTTTGCCGGTTTTAAAATAATATACATTGGTGCCGCTTTTTTTGCCTTTTTCATAATGCTCAACCGCTTTTTTTGTGCCGTCTTCATAAAAGAAAGTCCAGATGCTATCTTCTTTTCCTAAAAAGTGACTAAGTTTACCTGAATAGTAATGACCTTTGCTTAATATATTTCCGTTTTGATAATATTCAAAATAGTCGCCGTAGGGTACGCCTTTGTAGTAATCGGTTTCAGATTTTAATTGGCTTTCTTTTGCGTCGTAATATTCTTTTTTACGTTGAGCGGTTACGGTGAAACAAAAAACAAAAATGGAAATAAAGGCTAAAAATCGCATAATGTAAATTTACGTAGCATAATGCGATACATGCCTTTTAGTTACAGCATTTGTGAACAATATTTACGTTGAAAAGTCTGGTTTATTCTTCGAGGACTTTGTTAAGCCAAAGACTGAATTTTTTTGCCCCTGCCTTATTTAAATGATTGTAATCTGCAAAGTTATTGATATTGCAAAAAATACTATCGGGTGGGAGAATGCATGTTCCGTTCTCAGAATAAATTTTTTGAAGTTCGGGGGTTTTACAAACATTACCATAAGAAGGAATATATAAAAACAAAAGTTGAATTTTCTTCTGCTCACAAAGTTCTTTTATTTTACTCAAATAAAATTCTGCATTACGATTCGTTACATTTGGTTTTTCGGTCAAAAGTTCAAGGCTGTCTTCTGCTCTTTTGTCAATTAGTTTTTTTTCGTCTTTCTCTGTATAATTTTCCCAATAACCGTACTCACTGTTATTTTCAAAACTTAATGTATCGGATTTATCAAACAGTTTATTTCTTATGTATTTTAAATTACATAACCATTTATTATATAGATTACTAAACACATCAACATCCAGCGTGTAAAATTCTTCGGCAATTTTAGATACAGGCATTAAAAAAGGTGTTAATGGGTGAGAGTTGTCGCCTTCGCTTCCACGTACTTCAATAATAATTTTTGAAGGTTGGTGACTTTTTAAATATTCTTCCACAAAAAATTCATCCAGGTCTCTTCCAAATCTACAATAACCTAAATTCAAAATTTTGTTTTTACCAAAAGTAGAATCATTAACGCCATTCATTATACGTGAGGAGCCAAATAAAACAACATCTGCTTTTGTTTTAGTGTTATATAATTTGTTGTACATAAACTGCGCTCTGCCGCTGCAATCGCCAAGACTGTTTTTAAATAAAAATTTATTGTCAGGTACGGCAAAAAACACAGCCAGGAATAAAACAAGCAATGCCCCGCAAAAAATAAAATATTTTATTCTATTACTCATTAAAACTGAAAATAAATAAATTTAGGAGCGTTCTCAAATACTGAAAATAAAAGTATTGAAATAAGAATTAAAAGATTGGCAACAAAATTGTATTTATAATTCAACAAGCCTCTCTTTTTATATTTAGAGATCTCAAAAATTAAAAAGAAAATTAAAGGAATTAAAAAATAGACTTGCCCGGTAACTAAATCCTTTATACTTATTACACTTGACTCATTGAAAGAAAATAAGGATTGAAAGTACAGAATAAAATGTTGGATAGAAGAGGCTCTGAACAATGTAAATAATACCGCAACAAAGAAAAAAACAAAAAGTCCATTCATGAATTTCGGCAGCCTGATCTTGCCAATACTTTTTTCAATTATTAAACCAAGGCCATGAAAAAAGCCCCATAAAATAAATGTAAAATTAGCGCCATGCCAAAAGCCAGAAACAACAAATGTGATCAATAAATTAAAATTTCGTTTAAGTTTAGATGTTTGATTACCACCTAATGAAATATAAACGTAATCTCTAAACCAGGTTGAGAGTGAAATATGCCAGCGCTTCCAGAACTGTTGCAGGGAAGTAGAAAAATACGGGAAGTAAAAATTCTTTGATAACTTAAATCCCAATAACTGCGCAGTTCCTCTTGCAATATCGCTGTAACCACTAAAATCGGTATAGATCTGAATAGCGAAAGCAATTATTCCCAAAAATAAAACTGCAGAATTGTAATGTTGCGCATTTGCATGCAACTCATCTACAACTAAAGCAAGGTTATCAGCAATAACAATTTTTTTAAAAAAGCCGTAGAAAATCAAATTGAAACCTGTCTCTAAATACAACTTGTTAAACTGTTTTTCTTTCTTAAATTGTGGCAATAATTTTTTGGCACGCTCAATTGGACCCGCCACCATTTGTGGAAAGAAACAAATAAAAGCGAAATAATGCAGTGCTGATCTTTCGGGTTTTATTTTGCCGCGGTAAACATCAGTAACGTATGCAATGGATTGAAAGGTATAAAAGCTGATACCAACCGGTAAAATAATTTTTAAAGTAGTAAATGACGGATGAAGCCCGAAAACGTTTAAAAGATCAACAAACGATCCGGCAAAAAAATTATAGTATTTAAAAAAACCAAGCGTACTTAAATTTATTAATACTGAAATAATAAGCCACCTTTTTTTTGCCTTGTTACTTTCTGTTGCTTCAATTTTTTGCGCTGATAAAAAATCAACACCGCTTGTAAAGAACAATAAAATTAAAAAGCGCCAATCCCAACAGCCATAAAAGATACAGCCTGACAATAATAGGATCCATAACCGGTGTTTTTTAAATACAAACCAATAAAGTGTATAAACACATAAAAAGAAAACTAAAAATATAGCAGAATTAAATAACAATTTATTTTAAGCTCAGTTTATAAATCTTTAAATTTTTATTGTAGATCTCTTCAAAATTAAATTGGTCAAACTCGTTTAAATTTATCGCTAAGTTTTCAGTAATAAAATAGTTGGCTCCTTTTTTGTAACGATCTTTTAAGATCTCCGGGTTAAGTTCATTTTCAAACAAACTAAACCCATTACGCTTTAAATAGTATAAAGAAATAAAATGCGAATCATCATAATCAATAATGCATTTTTCATTTTCTGGGATCAATGATTGCAAATGTGCCTGTTCTGTTAAATAATCGGGCACAAAGCCGGGTTTATTTATATCCCAGCGCGTATCAATACGCAACCATGCAGTTATCGGAACCAAACACATAAAAATAAACACTGTTCTTTTAGAGTTCTTTTGCCAAAAATAATTTACACCATAGGTTACCACCAAAAAAATTAAAGGTACAAACGGCATTAAATAATAATCATGCGTTTTCTCGATCATATTTAATTCGAACAAAAAATAAATACTAATTAATGCAAAAATGACAATAAAATAATATTGCTCGCCTTTCAGATACTTTATTCGTTTAAAAATAAAATACATACCTGTAACTAAAAATATGCATGAAGCATAATTGGTTATTAATTCGGGCACCGTTGAAATAACATTAAACTGGAAACAGTCTAAAAGATAGATCAGGGTTTTATTACTACTTAGCATGCCTGAAGTAATATCATTATTTTTCCATGTTGGAATGGCTTTTACATACCAAATTATTACGGGAATTAATAGCAACAAAAGAAAAAACCCTTTACTTAAAACCTCTTTGTATTTTTTTTCTTTTAATGATCTGTAAGCGTATAAAATAAAAACGCCTCCAAATAAAATATATGGCAATTTTACAAGTGCTGCCAACATAATAAAAAAAGAAAATAACACATAGTGTTTAAGGTTGCTTGAATAGATAAATGCAAAAAAGAAATTCAAAGCCCAAACTGAAAAACATAAAGCTAAAATATCGGGTAATGGGTTTATACAGTAATAATATAACAACGGCGAAAAACAGAGCAATGCATTTGAAATTAGGGCAACCTCTTTTAAAACAAGTTTTGTGTTTAGTTTATAAAACCCAAACAGTAAAAAAACAAACATCAGGAAAGTAACCAAGCGCGTATGCAGAACAGAATAGCCAATGCAATTATTTACCTGCGCAATTATCCATTGGTATAAAGGAAACTCATAGAGCAAACTTGTTGTTCCATCCGTAATATCAAATTTTTGCGGATGCAAGATGGAATTATCTGAAAAGGTAAAATTATAAATGACGGTTTGCGTCTGTGTTTGCCGCCAGGAATGATAACCAATAAGATCTAAATTTAAAACACGAAAATGAAGTATAAAACTTAAAAGAACCGGCAATAAAAAAAAGAAAATAATTTTCTTATTGCTCATGTCTTATTAATCATTCAATTTTAAAACAGCCATAAATGCACTTTGTGGAATTTCTACATTCCCAACTTGCTTCATTCGTTTTTTACCTTCTTTTTGTTTCTCTAATAACTTACGCTTGCGACTAATATCACCACCATAACATTTTGCTGTTACATCTTTTCGAATTGCACTAATGTTCTCA